>JAJFIM010000141.1 GCA_021774995.1 Alphaproteobacteria bacterium
CGGAATAGTCCGTTGAAAGATTCGTTATAACCATTCTCCCAAGGGCTTCCTGGTTCGATATAAAGCGTCTTGGCGCCAATGCGGCCTAGCCATTTTCTGACAGCCCTCGCCCGAAACTCACTTCCATTGTCGCTGCAAATATGATCAGGAATGCCGCGCTCCGCCATGAGACCGGCCTATCACCGCGAGCAGTTACGGCGCAGGCCAGGCGTTCAGAGGCGCCGAGCCTGTCACATGTGCGCTCAATGAACGCGCGCTTAGGCACGGGGCCTACCAGTTTCCCTCTGCAGCTTGCTTCAATAGTGCCTTATTAAGTTCAGCCTCACGCAACTTCGATGTGATTTCTTCAGGGCTATATCTCTTCCCGAACATCTCAAACCTCCCTTGATTCAGCCAATTATACTGTCTCAACGTGGCTGCGTTCAAAGGGGTTGGGTCAACCCACCCCCCTGGAAATATTAACAAAGGCGCCTTCGACCCTTTAAGGACATGAAATATAAGTGTTAAATGCCCTACAGTGGACGAAGTAGATGCTGAGTTTTTTGACAATATATCGTATATCAGATAATTTGTAGCATCAGTGTGGACCTTACTTTTTAAGTCGGGCGGTTCCAATGGGGTATATGGGGAAGTCGAAGAAATTGCTAAAAAAAATTGGAGCAGTAGGGCGCGCCGCTGAGTTTCATCCAGCGGAAACAAGTCGCAAGCTTATGGTGTCGGGTATTCACACCGAAGATCAATATGCGCCACTCGCTCTGGGCATATGCATGGCGTATGCGAAAGCGTGCTTTGAAAACGGCGCTGACTTCGAATTTTCCAAGCAGTTTGTTGCCAATGAAAAAGACTTGTCGAATCTTCTTCAGGATGATGGCGCAGAAGAATCGCAGAGACACGTACTTCTTTTTTCCAACTATATTTGGAATAGGGAAGATAATCTCCACTTATCGCGTTTAGCCAAAAAGCTGGACCCAACGTGTATTACGGTTCACGGAGGACCTGATACTCCGTCAAAATATACTGAAGCGTGTGAAAAATTTCTATTCGAGGAAACCCACATTGATTACGTGGTTGCTGGCGAGGGTGAAGAGACTCTGAAAGAATTATTGGAGTCGATATCATTACGCCCCGACGAAATTGTTTCCGTTAGCGGCGTCCGATTCTTGTCAAATGGCAAATATGTTGATTGCGGAGACCGGGTGCGTGCAAGCAACCTTGACAAATTTCCATCACCTTATCTTACGGGAACTTTTGATAGCTTGAATGCATCCAGCTTTTATTGCGGCATAATCGAGTCGGCGCGAGGGTGTCCTTATAGCTGCACTTTTTGCGATTGGGGATCAAATACTGCTGCAAAAATAAAGACATTTGATTTTGATCGTGTGATCAATGAGATAGAATGGTTTGCTGAGAAAAAAGTCAAAATGATTTGGTTGGCGGACGCTAATTTTGGGATTCTGAAAAGAGATTTAGAGATCGTCAAGAAAATTTGTGAGATCAAGAAGAAGACCGGCTACCCGCATCGCATTGTATTGTGCTACTCGAAAACCGTCAAAACGAGATTAATCAAAATAATCGATTTGATGATCGAGGCTGGAATTAACTCTCAGGGAAGTATCTCTCTACAAACCCGAGATCCGGAAACACTGTCTGCGATTAGCCGTAGCAACATAAAGACATCAGAGTACAACAAACTTCACCAGGCTTTCGTGAAAAGAAAATTCCCATATTATGTTGAATTGCTGATGGCGCTTCCAGGCAGCACCATTGAAGCGTTGAAAGCGGATCTTGCTATATATTTTGATCAACCAGTTGATGTCTATATCAACCGATCCATTCTACTGACGAACAGTCCGATGGCGGACCCTGATTATCAACGAAAACATCAAATCAAAGTTGACGAAGTTAATGCTGTTATTGCGACAGCTACGATGTGCGAGGCTGATGTGACGGAGGCGCGCGCTATTTGCATCGTGTTCCAGGGCGTTCATCGTTTCGGCGTTTTGCGATATCTCGTGCGCTGGCTTGAGTGGGAACAGAACCTCAAGCCCTTGGACATCATTCAGGATCTCGTAAGATCTCCCGATCTGGAGGGGCGCTATCCACTCCTAAACCTCATGGTTAAAGAATCCCGGTCGAATGAATTACGGGGGCTTGCACTTGTGGAATGCCTTTTGAAGTTTCGTGATAAGCTGAGACAGGAATCCACGTGGGAGCGTCTCAGCGACGAATTTATTTCTTGGTCGGAAGAGAAATATAACTTTAAATCTGACGATGCGTTTGCGTCTCTAGGGCGTGTGCAGGCGGGTCTCATGCCGGCCGTTGATAGACAGTTTCCTGAAGAAATCGGAATGACGCATAATGTTCTGAAGTGGTATGCCGATTGGCACGGCGGAAAAGGTCAAAAACTTATTTCTTATGAAACGGGAACACTGCAAATAACGGACCCTTACGACCTTTGCCAGCGAAGTTGTCTTATAGAAGAGTTCATTCCTAAAAGCCGTTTTGAGTTGGAATCACAACTTTCCGATATAAGGTATGAGAGTCTGTATGAACCAGACCACATATCTTCGCCGCCGGATGAAATGGATAAGCAGTCCGTCATACTCACGCCGGACCCAAAAACCCAAATGGGCGCAAGGGGACTTTAACAATTTCTACGATATGGAAAAACCGGCGACTTCAGTATTCATCTAACTTTCCGGGTCGGAGTGGTTTCTATGGAGTATACCGGGAAGTCAAAACGACATTTTAAAAGAATCGGAAGTTTCAGACTCGCTTCACAATCTCCATCAGTCGAAACAAGTTGCAATTTATTCGTATCGGGCGTTCACACAGAGGCTCAATACGCCCCGCTCGCTCTGGGCATGTGCATGGCCTATGCGAAGTCATGCTTTGAAGGCGAATCCAG
>JAJFIM010000142.1 GCA_021774995.1 Alphaproteobacteria bacterium
ATTCCGTGAACGCCCATAAACCCCCAAAACCCCGAGAGACGAGTTCACCAGTCAAGGTTATGGAGATCCGCTAAATAGAGAGATGGAGTTTAAGTGTGGCAGCCCGAGAAAGCACACCATATGATGTGCCATCCCCCTTAACGGACACCAAGTTTAGACTTATGGGAGGCGGGAAGCAATAGTTTTCGTTCATATCTTCTCAACGCTTTACGGGGAATATGCGGCTCTTCGCTAACGGCGCTGCGGCGCTTTGACCCACCTGGGGCGCTTCTTAACATTCTTTAACTCTAAGCAATTACAGTGTTTTTAATCTTGCTGCATTAAAAAGCGGGCCTGCGTTTCCATGACGAAAAAAGTACAGATTCCTGTCGATTTAGCCGCCAACAGCATGTTGATTATCGATGACAACGAAAACGCGCGGCGGATAATCGAGGCCATTTTGCGGTCGTGGGTTGTCAAGGAGATCCGCAAAGCCGGCAATGGCGCGGAAGGTTTGGAGATTCTGAAAAATTGGGTCCCGGATTTGATCATTTCAGATTGGAATATGCGCCCAATGGATGGGGGGGCGTTTTTAAAACGCTTACGCCATGTCGATAATGGCGATTTGGGTAAAACGCCAGTGTTGGTTGTAACGGCGCATTCCAGCGGACCCGTCGTCAAATCGGCGCTGCGCGCGGGCGCCAATCAGATCATTGTGAAGCCCATCGTCCCGGCTATTTTGTATGCGCGCATTGTGTGGACGCTGCAAGATGAGCGGCCTTTCACGCAATCCGGCGATCATTTTGTGCTCACGCCCCCACATAGTGCGGCCTCTTCTGCGGAGCAAAATGAGCCGGAGAATGAGGCGTGGATGGTGGATTGACGCGTTAAATTTGGGGGGATTCTCTGGACGCGCCTCTTAGGCAATGTCATAGTCCGCCCAGATCTTGATCAAGAATCGCAAGCTTTGACAAGCGGTGCGTATCCCGTGGGGGTCAAATGGGCGTATTGACGAAAATTTTTACGTGGTGGAATGGCGCCACGATCGGCACCTTGCTCTATATCATGCGCAAAGGCGCGTTTGTGGGCGAAGATAAGCAGGGCAATAAATTCTATCAGGAAAAGTCGCCGAAAAACGGACAAGCCCGGCGCTGGGTTGTTTATAACGGCACCGCGGAAGCGTCGCGCATTTCGCCCGATTGGCATGGCTGGCTGCATTACACCTTTGATGCGCCGCCCACAACGGCCCCTTTTTCAAGCCATACGTGGGAAAAACCCCATATCCCCAATGTGACGGGAACGCCCTATGCCTATCACCCCCAGGGCTCTTTGGCGGGAGAGGAAGAACGGCCGCACGCAACCGGCGACTATGAGGCCTGGAAACCGAACGATGGCGCGGCTGTTTAAGGGCCGGCGGACAGTGCAGTAACCGGGATTTTACCGATCCTTGAGCAATAAGGCGATCGCTTATGAAAAACGATGTTCTGGAAACAACCCTGGGGGCCGTCGTTATTCTGATCGCCGTGAGCTTCTTTGGCTACACGTATGTGCGCACCGATAGCGGACCGTCGTCCGGCTATGAACTCACCGCGCGTTTCAGCCGGGTGGACGGCATCGCGCCGGGCAGCGACGTGCGCATGTCAGGCATCAAGGTTGGCGCGGTTTCATCGCAATATCTGGACCCCACCACATATATGGCTGTGGTCAACCTCGTCATCCGCGATGACGTTGAATTGCCGGACGATTCTTCCGTCAAAATTACGTCGGAGGGCCTGCTTGGCGGTAATTATCTCAATCTTGAGCCCGGCGGGAGCGATGATATGCTGGCCGATGGCGATGAAATTCTCTTCACCCAGGGCTCCATCGACCTTATGAGCCTGATTGGTCAGGCGATTTTTGCGGTTGGCAACGATTCCGACGAAGAAAACTAAAAACCGTTTTTGCCGTGCATTTCGAAAAGGACATGGGTTTTGTCAAACGCGGATCGGGCGGCGCAAACTGGGTGCGATCAGACATGGAACGCGCAAGACTATGCCGGGCAAGCGGGCTATGTCGCTGAGTTAGGGCGCCCCGTCATTGACCTGCTCAAGCCCAAAGCGGGGGAGCGCATTCTGGACCTTGGATGCGGGGACGGCAGGTTAAGCGGCGCCCTGGAGCAGAGCGGGGCGCGTGTGCTGGCTTGTGATTCCAGCCCGGACATGGCGGCCCAAACGCGCGCCATTGGCGTTGAAGCCCGCGTGCTCGATGGGCAAGCGCTTCCCTTTGATGAGGAATTCAACGCCGTCTTTTCCAATGCCGCGCTTCATTGGATGAAGGATGGGCAAGCGGTCATTGAGGGTGTTCACCGGGCGCTTATTTCCGGCGGGCGGTTTGTGGGCGAGTTTGGGGGCTTTGGTAATATCGCCGCTATTACGGCCGCCATCACGGCTGTCTTGAACGCCCATGGACTGAACGGCGCGGGCCTCAATCCTTGGTTTTTCCCCACCAAAGACGCCTACCGCGCGCTCCTTGAGGGCGCCGGGTTTAAGGTGGAGAGGATTGATTTGTTCGCGCGCCCAACCCTTTTGCCGCAAGGGATGAAAAACTGGCTGGATATGTTCGGCCAAGCGTTTTTTCTCCCCACGGGTGATCTGTCTGATCGTCTGAAAGATGATGTGATAACAGCATTGCAGCCGGTTTTACGCGATGGGGAAGGGCGCTGGTGGGCCGATCATGTTCGCCTTCGTTTTGCCGCCTTTAAGAATTAGGGGGATAGACTTCCCATGAGCAAGTCACCGAAGGTCAGGCGTATGAGGGTTCTTCCGATGAACAGTGTCACAAAGATCGGTTCGGCTGCGGTCTGTTTTCAGATTTTCGCGCTGGGAGTAACGGCTTTGGGCTGGGCGCAAGAAGGCCCGCCCGCTTCCGATGAGCAGACAGAAGAAACGCTTCTGGAGGAAGAGGCAAGCAATCCCGGTTTTGAAGTTGTTCCGCCGTCGCAAGAAGGCGCCATTTCAATTCTTCCCCTGGAGGAAATGCCAGCGGAACCTCAAGAAGACCCGGCAGCCGTCATCCCGGATGCCGGGGTAGAGGACACTCAGCCTGACAGGCCGCCGGAAGGGGCGCCCGGTTTTGCTCCGTTGCAAGATGAAACAGAAAACCTCGCCCCGCCGCCCGCATTACCGCCTTTCACGTCTCCTGCGCGCTCTGAATCATCTGAGGACGTCCCTCAAGAGCCGCTGAGCTACCGGGAAGTCACGGTTCGCGCGCTTGAAAAAGTAACCGCGCGCACAGAGGACATCGTGATACCTATTGGCGAAACGGTGACGTTCAAAACCATCGATATAACTTTGAGAACATGTAATAAGCGCCCGCCGGAAGAGCCGCCTGAAACCACGGCTTTTTTAGAGATTACTGAAGAGAAATCCGATGGGGAAATCATCAAATATTTTACCGGTTGGATGTTTGCCTCCAGCCCGGCGCTCAACGGTCTGGAGCATCCCGTCTATGACGTCTGGGTGATTGATTGCAAGATTTCCGACCCAGTCCCGCCCGTTGGCATTGAGTAAAAGTCGGCCTTCGCCAATATAGAATCTGACAGGATGGATTTGTACTCCGCGCGCGGCACTTCGATGGCGCCAAATTGCTGCAAGTGCGTGGAGATGAACTGCGTGTCGAGAAGGCTATACCCCCCAGCTTTTAACCGGGCGACAAGATGCACCAGCGCGACTTTACTTGCATCAGTTTGGGAGCTGAACATGCTTTCGCCAAAAAAAGCGCCGCCAATGGAAACGCCGTAAAGTCCACCACACAGCTCTCCGCCCCGCCAGCATTCAACACTGTGTGCAAAGCCATGGTCAAAAAGCTCCGAATAAAGTTGAATGATTTGATCGTTGATCCAGGTGCTCATACGCCCCGCGACGGGTTTTGAACATTCAAGTACGCATTGTTGAAAAGAAGTGTCTATGCGTATTTGATATATATCTTTTTTAACGGTGCGCTTGAGGCGCTTAGGAATGTGAAATCGGTCTAGAGGAAGGATGCCCCGGTGTTCTGGATTTACCCAGAAGAGCGAAGGGTCATGCCGGTCTTCGGACATCGGAAAGATGCCGTTGGCATAAGCATTCAGCAACTCATGCAGCGTGATATTTTTCACGCTGTAACTCCATCAGTTCAAGTTTAAATAATTTTCAAGCCAGCGAATATGATAATCGCCCGCCCGAAATTCCGGTTGTTCCAACAAATCGGAGAACAGGGGAATCGTCGTTTCGACGCCTTCAATGACGAATTCCTGCAAGGCGCGCTCAAGACGCATCAGGCAGTCTTCGCGCGTTTGGCCATGAACGATGAGTTTGCCTATCAGGCTGTCATAATATGGGGGTATGACGTAATTGGAATAAAGTGACGAATCCACCCGGACGCCTGGACCGCCCGGCGCGTGATAATGGGTGACGCGCCCAGGCGCGGGCATAAAGGTTTTGGGGTTTTCCGCATTAATCCGGCATTCAATGGCGTGGCCGCGTATCTGTATATCGTCTTGACTGTGGCTGTGTTGGTGTCCATCGGCGATGCGTATTTGTTCAATGATCAAATCCAATCCGGTGATCATTTCCGTCACGGGATGTTCAACCTGAATACGCGTGTTCATTTCGATAAAATAAAATTCACCATTTTCAAAAAGAAACTCTACCGTTCCTACGCCTTTGTAATTTATTTTCTGCATGGCGCGCGCGACGACTCCGCCAATTTCATTTCTCACAGCCAGGCTAAGCGCCGGTGAGGGCGCTTCTTCCAGAATCTTCTGGTGACGGCGCTGCAAAGAACAATCACGCTCGCCCAGATGAATGGCGTTGCCCTTTCCATCGGCTAAAACCTGAATTTCTATATGGCGGGGACGCTCCAAAAATTTTTCCATGTAGATCGTGTCGTCGTCGAACGCCATTTTCGATTCAGCGCGCGCCGTGGAGAGCGCAGCCAGTAATTGGCTTTCTTCCCTCACGATCTGCATGCCCCGGCCGCCGCCCCCGGCCGCCGCTTTGAGCA
>JAJFIM010000143.1 GCA_021774995.1 Alphaproteobacteria bacterium
AAGCTGAAACTCGATGTGAGCGCCATTAAAGGCGCAGACGGGTCTTATCTTGCGCCCATGCTGAGTTGGGCGGTGGTTACAGAAAATCTGCGCATGGCTGATACGGTTTCTTCCGTTTCCACCGCCGTTTCGGCGGCGGCAACCGAAATGCAGTCGAGCGCTGGCGCCATGTCGACCACGGCGGAGACCACGAATGAAAGCGCGTCTGTGGTGGCTTCGGCCTGCGAAGAACTTAACACGTCAATTGCGGAAATTTCTCAGCGCGTCAATCAATCTTCGGAAATGGCAAGCGCCGGGGTGCAAGAGGCCAAATCTTCCAGCGCAACCATCAATGGCTTGGCTACAACCGCCGAAGAAATTGGCACTGTGGTGAATATCATTCAAGATATAGCCGAGCAGACCAATCTGCTCGCCTTGAACGCCACTATCGAGGCGGCGCGGGCCGGCGAAGCGGGTAAAGGCTTTGCCGTAGTCGCGGCTGAGGTGAAAAGCCTGGCCAATCAAACCGCAAAAGCCACCGAAGAAATCAGCAAACAGATTAGCCAAATTCAGGGCGCCACTCAATCGGCGGTCTCCGCGAACGAGACCGTATCTGGCATGATTTCGGAGATCGAAGAAGTGGTCACCGCCATTGCCGCTGCGGTGGAAGAGCAAACGGCTGCAACCGCTGAGATGAACCGTAATATCCTGTCGGTGTCTCAGGCCTCTTCGGAAACCGGAAATGTCGCCGGCGATGTCCATCAAGCGGCTTCAGAACTATCAGAACGCGCCAACGAACTTGAGGTTCAAGTAGGTGAGTTTATGAAAGCAACCGGGGCGTCTTAAACTCAAGGAATTCCGCCGGGTTTGTAATACTCCCCCCCTGCGTCCTTTTATGCCAGTGACACAGAAGTGAAAATATGCTTCACTTAATGTCTCACAGCTTAAAGGAGGCAGGACCGTATGGCCGTACAAGAGCATCTCGCTGAACTCAGCGAAAAGCATAGGAAACTTGATTTAGCCATAGAGCAAGAACTTCAATACCCCAGTAGTGATATCTTCCGAATAAGTGAGTTGAAAAAACAAAAATTGCGCCTGAAAGATGAAATCCGGCATTTGAAAAGACGTCTTCATTAGCTTTGGATTTCAGGCGTCGAGGCCTTTGGCCACGGAAAGAATGTATAAAAGCCTTCTCTCATGGATGTGAGGGGAGGCTTTTTTATACGGGGACGCGATCCCGCAATTTAAATTTTTGGATCTTTCCCGTTGACGTTTTGGGCAGGTCTCCAAAGACCACGTGTTTGGGGCATTTAAAGTGCGCGAGATTTTCCCGGCAAAAGTCTATGAGATCGCGTTCTGAAATATTTTTATGACCGGGTTTTAACGAGACAAAGGCGCAGGGCGTCTCTCCCCATTTGGGGTCGGGGCGGGCGACAACAGCCGCCTCCATAATGGCTTCATGTTTATAGAGCGCGTCTTCAACTTCGATTGAGGAAATGTTTTCGCCGCCCGAAATGATGATGTCCTTTGAACGGTCTTTGAGTTGAATATAGCCATCCTCATGGCGCACCCCGAGGTCGCCGGAATGAAACCAGCCGCCTTTGAAACACGCTTCCGTTGCTTTGGGGTTTTTGAGGTATCCTTTCATCACCGCATTGCCCCGGAACATCACTTCGCCGATCGTGACGCCGTCGCTGGGCGTTTCTTCCATGGTTTCTGGGTCGCGCACCGACAGGCCCTCCAACACTTCGTAGCGCACGCCCTGGCGCGCCTTGATCTCCGCCTGTTCATTTACCGGCAGATCATTCCACTCTTCACGCCAGGCATTGATCACGGCGGGACCGTAGGTTTCGGTCAATCCGTAAATATGCGTGATGTCAAATCCGGAAGTTTCCATCGCCGCGATTGTGGCGGCGGGCGGCGGCGCGGCGGCGGTGAAAAAATTGATGCGCTGCAATTCTTTCCTGTCCTCCGGGGCGGCGTTCACAATCATGTTCATGATGATGGGCGCGCCGCACATATGCGTGATTTTGTGCGTTGCGCAGGCGTCGAAAATGCCGCGCGCCTCCACCTTGCGCAGACACACATGGGTGCCCGCCACCACGCTGAGCGCCCAAGTGAAGCACCAGCCATTGCAGTGAAACATGGGCAGGGTCCACAAATAAACCGGATGCTGGCCCATGGCGGTGGTGATGACATTGCCGAGCGCCAGTAGGCAGGCGCCGCGATGGCTGAAGACAACGCCTTTCGGATCGCCCGTGGTGCCGGAGGTGTAATTCAGCGCAATGGAATCCCACTCATCACCGGGCGGCTCCCAGGTGAAATCCGGTGCGCCGCATTCCAAAAAAGTTTCGTAATCCATCTCGCCAATGAGAGAGCCGCCGTCATACATAGGGTCGTCGATATCAATCACCAGCGGCGCTGCTTTGCAAAGTTTCAGTGCGGCTGCCGCCACGGCGGAAAATTCCCGGTCAACGACCAACACTTTGGCTTCGCCGTGATCCAGAATGAAAGCAATGTTCGCTGCGTCGAGCCTTGTATTAATGGTGTTGAGAACGGCGCCGGTCATCGGCACGCCGTAATGGCAATCCAGCATGGCCGGCACATTGGGCGCGATGATGGACACCGTGTCGCCTTTGCTGACGCCCTGTTTTTGTAGAGCAGAGGCCAGCCGCCGGCAGCGACTGTAAAACTGAGCGTAGGTGAACCTTGTGTCCCCATGAATGATGGCGGCGCGCTCGGGAAAGACTTCCGCCGCGCGCTCCAAATAGGTCAAAGGGCTCAATGCCTGGTAATTGGCGCGTGTTTTGCCGAGGTCTTGATCATACATGTGTGCCATGGGCGCGGGGTTCCTGATGCTGACTTCTTTTTGAGAATGGGCGTAGTTTCCCCCAGAAAAAGGTCCGGATCAATCACCTCTTTGGCCTCAGGCGGCCTTATGCATGGACGCTAAGAGACTCTTAAAGGCCCCCTTGTCATCGGGAGGATGCTTGATCACAATAGGCGCCAGTTTTGAGTCCACTTCATTTACCCCTTTTGACAAGGAACTTTCACATGAGCATGGACGACCCGAATGCACCCAACCAGCCGCAAAACGAGCCCATCGTGCAACGCGGCGTTAACACATCTGATATGATGGGGGCGGGCGCCTCCAACGCCAATCTCATTTACATTCTGTATTTGGTCTCTATCATAGTAGGGATTACTTCTCTGATTGGCGTCATCCTCGCTTATATCAACCGGGATAAAGCGCCGGACTGGGTAAAGTCCCACTACACATTCCAGATCCACACCTTCTGGAAGGGAATTGTTTTCGGCATTGTCGGGATTATCACCTTGCCTCTGTTGGGGTTGGGTATTCTGGTGATCATAGCCATGCTGATTTGGTACATCATCCGCTGCGTCAAGGGCATGCAATATCTCTCGGCTGGCAAGCCGGTTCCCGATCCCACCACATGGGCGCTGGGTTGAAGCTCCCCCCGCTTTCTTCATATTTCATATAGGCATATTCATGCGCTTTGAAGGCAAAGTTGTGATCATCACCGGTGCGGCTCAAGGGATCGGACGCGCCTGCGTCCGGCGGTTTGCGCGCGAAGGGGCGTTTGTGGTCATTGCCGATCTGGACGAGGCGCCGGGTAAGGAACTCGAAGAGGAGATCAAATCGGCGGGCGGCGCGGCGCTTTATGTGCATGTTGATGCGGCGGAGCGCCTTGACGTTCATAATATGCTGGCGGCGACGCTCGATGCCTATGAACGCGTTGACGTGCTGGTCAATAATGTCGGGATTGATATGGTCGGCGACTTTCTGGAATTTGAAGAAGCCGACTTTGACCGGGTTTTGCGGGTGAATTTAAAAAGCGCGTTTCTCTGCTCCCAGGCCGTTGCGCGGCATATGGTCGACCAGATCGAGTCGGAAGGGGGGGCGCGCCACGATGAGGCGGGCTACGCCATTATCAACATGTCATCGGTGAGCGCCATCACGGCCAGCGGAAATAATGTGGCTTACGCCACATCAAAGGCGGGCCTGAACCAGTTAACCCGCGCTATGGCGATCGCGTTGGCGCCGCATGGAATTCGCGTGAACGCGATCGCGCCGGGAAAAATTTCCACGGACGCCGTCAAGAAGGCCACTGTGGATCTGGAAACCCGCGAGGCTATTTTAACGCGCACGCCTCTTGGCCGTGTGGGGAGTCCCGACGAGATCGCATCTATCGCGGCTTTTCTTGCTTCTGAAGATGCCGCTTATATGACAGGGCAATGTCTGTATGCCGAAGGCGGCCGGCTTGCCTTGAATTACACGATGAATAAGAGCGCGAAAGATTAAGCGCGTCTGTCCTCAGGTGCTTTCGCCGTCAGCATCCTGATCGCCAATTGTTGGTTTGGACTTTAACGATGCGAAGACCGAATCTGCATCGAAGGCTGGTTCTTCCTCAGATGCGCCCGGCTTTTCGGTTGGGTTAGAGAATACATTTTCCGCGCTTTCTGACAGAGATGGCGCGCTCTCTTTGGGCATGTCGTCAGCCTTGATCAGTCCTCCAATGGGTGCCGCCGCTTGTTTTTCTATGGGGATCAGGGTTTCTTCCGTGGGTTTGATGGTCCCCGCCTTGATGGCCGCTTTACGGATTTTTTCTTCGGCGCGCGCTTTTTTAGCGGCGGCTTTTCTGACCACTTCATCCAGATCGGTCTGTGTGCACAGACCCAGAGCGACGGGATCTATAGGTTTGAGATTGGCCGAATTCCAATGGGTGCGATCCCGAATGGTTTGGATGGTCGGTTTGGTTGTGCCGACGAGTTTGGATATTTGCGCGTCGCTTATTTCCGGGTGATTGCGCACCATCCAGTAAATGGCGTCCGGGCGATCCTGGCGCCGTGAGAGGGGCGTGTAGCGGGGTCCGCGCCTTTTTTTGCGTTCGGGCGCGTCATGAGAGGTTTTGAGTAAGGTCAGTTCCAGCTCGGGATTTTCCTCAGCCTTCTCAATTTGTTCGCGGGTGAGCTGTCCGGTTGAAACCGGATCCAGACCTTTTATGCCCTGGGCGACATCGCCATCGGCAATGCCCTTCACCTCTAACGGGTGCATGGCGCAGAAATGGCTTATCTGCTCAAATGTTAGAGATGTGTTGTCCACCAGCCATACGGCAGTTGCTTTGGGCATAAGTGGTTGAACCATAATACTTCCTCGTCGCTTTTTTTCGTTTTGGGCGTGCGCATGCATAGGATCGGGATGTGTTGAGGTGGATCCTTCATCCAGCCGCATTGACAAAACCAGTAAATCTTCTGGAATGACATGAGATGCTTTTGCAAAAACTGGTGTTTCAATATCACCGTCTTCGCCATCTCTCCAGCCCAATATAGGCGCTTTTTAAAAAAATGAAAATGGATTGGTTAGGGAGCCATTTTTGGCGGATCTTAGCTGTTATTGCCCGTTGTCAGAATGATCTTGCCTATATGGCCGCCAGATTCCATGCGTGCGTGCGCCTCGGCGGCCTGGACAAGGGGCAAGGCGCTATCGATCACCGGCTTGATAGCCCCGCTTTCCAGCAGAGGCCAGACATTTTGAGCCAGATTTTGCGCGATGGCCTGTTTGAAGGCTGTGTCCCGGGCGCGCAGGGTCGATCCGGTGAGCGTGAGGCGTTTCAGCATGACGGGCATGAAATCCAGGTGAACCTTAGAGCCGGTGAGGAAGGCAATGCTGACATGGCGCCCCTCCACAGACAGACATTGTACGTTACGCGCCAGGTAATCGCCGCCCACCATATCCAGGATAACATCGACGCTTCCCCATTCGCGACCGATGACTTCCACGTAATCCTGCTCGTTGTAGTTAATGGCCAGATCAGCTCCCAATTCCAGGCATTTCCTGCATTTGGCGTCAGATCCGGCGGTTGCCGCGACTTGGCCTCCGAAGGCTTTGGCGAGTTGAATGGCCGTGGTGCCGATGCCGCTGGCGCCGCCATGGACAAGAAACCGTTCGCCGGATTTGAGCCCCGCGCGGTCGAACACATTGGACCACACAGTGAAAAACGTCTCGGGCAACCCGGCCGCCTCGATCAGAGAAAAATGCTCAGGGACGGGAAGGCACGTGGCGGCGGGGGCGGTGCAATATTCGGCGTAACCGCCGCCGGTCACCAAGGCGCAGACGCGATCCCCAAGTTTGAAGGCGCCTGACGGATCTCCCAAAGCCACAATATTGCCCGCAACTTCCAGGCCCGGCGTGTCCGGCGCGCCGGGAGGCGGCGGGTAAAACCCTTTGCGCTGCACAATGTCGGGCCGGTTCACGCCTGCGGCGCTCACTTCAATCAGAACCTCGCCCGCCCCCGGTGCAGGCGTTTCCATCTCCTCTAGAGTTAAAACCTCGGGGCCGCCGGGTTCTTTTATGGCGATGGCGGCCATGCGCGGCGGGATGGGTTTTGGCATTTTTAATACTCCAGAGTGAGAGAGGGACGGGCTTTGATCGCGTTTTTCTATCTTGCGCCGATCAGAACGACAACGCAAAATACCAAATGAGCCATGGATGCTGAATCTCAGGAGGTCGCAGTGATGGATATGGAAGATTTTGAAACTCGGACCCGCACGCCCTTGCCGTTGAGGAGTGAAGATTTATCGAGTTTTTCGGTATATGAGCTGGAAGAGCGCATCGAAGAGTTGCAAGCGGAAATAACCCGTTGCCAAAATCTGATCAGCACCAAACAAGAGTCGCGCACCGGCGCGGAGGCTTTTTTCAAGAAATAAGAGCTTTTTCTCTTTTTGGGACTCTGGCGCGATCCAGGGCTTAAGGGGTGAAAAGGCTCGATTTTGGCTGATTGCGGCGCCCTTGAGGCTCGGCAATAGTTAACCAGACCCTTGCTGAGGATTGGCATGCGTTTCGCATTTGTCTAGCCTAAGAAGCAGGCTGACATCAGATTAGCCATGCGAAGGGCTGAAGTTCAGCCCGTCAGTAGGGATGGTGATAGTGCGATGGGTGATGA
>JAJFIM010000144.1 GCA_021774995.1 Alphaproteobacteria bacterium
TCCACCCGTCTTCAGTCGGGGGGGGAATTTTTATGGTGTTTGGAATTTTAAAAAGACGGAGATGAGGGATGATAAAGCTATCCCGGCTTGTTGCGGTGGGAATTCTCGCCGGAGGACTGAGTGCTTGTGGCATCGGTGTTCAATCATTTTTGGATCAGGAACTGAGTGGGACTGATTTTAACGGACATTTGGCGCGGAAATATCAAGAACGGACCGCCAAAGAAGTTAATGTCGATATGGAGTGGACCCATGCGGGACGCTTGGCGGCTAAAGGTAAAGCGGCGGCGCGCGGGGAAGCCGTATCGCCGTGGGTGGCTTCCGATTGGAATGTCGCGCCTGAGGATATTGGAGACCTTGATGCGGCCCGGGCCCGCCTGATGGCGGCGTTGGATAATGGGGGACGTCAAAGCAATCCGGAAGCGTGCGCCTGCGCGCAGGTTTATTATGACGGCTGGCTTGAGCAGGCCAATGATAATGATTGGGGCGTCGCCCGCTATGGACCGGTTCAGCCTGATTACGTAGCGGCGGAACGCGCGGCTTTTGAAGAAATCATGCCTGAATGCGAGGGGGGCGCCGCTAAGTCCTTCATCATCTATTTCGGTTTTGACCGCGCTGATCTCACCGACGCCGCCGTGGCGGTGGTCGATGAAATATCGTCTTATGTTGCCGGCGGCCGGACAGTTTCCGTGGTGGGGCACACCGATACGTCCGGTGATCAAGCCTATAATAGCGGCTTGTCGCAACGCCGCGCTAATACGGTTGCAGGCGCTCTGAGACAGCGCAATGTCAACCTTGGAACCATCACGTGGGAAGGCGAGGGCAATACAGCCGTTCCGACGGCTGACGGCGTGCGCGAACCGTTGAACCGGAGAGCGACCATCATAATCAACTAAGCTTGCGCTACATCTCATCCCTTTCTCTTTTGGGATGACTGCATCAAGGCCCGCTCTATCGCCAGAGCGGGCCTTTTTGTTGGCGGGCCGCTTGACCTGTCTCTCGCGTCCCGCCATATGCCATGTGACGCACAAGGAGAGGATTTGATGGCGCGTTTTGACGCGAAAGACGATGAAGGCAACCGGATGGCGCGGCGGGTGAAACGCTATGCCAAAGTCGGGGCCGGCGTCGGCTCTGTGGCGGCGCGCATGGCAGGTTCTTATCTGCTGGGGCAGGGTGGTAAGAATGACAAACACGCTGCGGAGTTGCGAATCGCGCTTGAAGGGTTAAAAGGCCCCTTGGTAAAAGTGGCGCAGATGTTGGCGACAATCCCCGAAGCATTGCCGGAAGAATTCACCGCGGAACTGGCGAGCCTGCAAAGTAACGCGCCGCCCATGGGATGGCCTTTTGTCCGTCGGCGGATGAATGTTGAATTGGGGTCCGGCTGGCAAGCCAAATTTAGATCATTTGACCGCGAAGCGAGCGCGGCCGCTTCACTGGGCCAGGTTCACCGCGCAACCAGCCTGGACGTCGCCGCTTTGGCGTGCAAGCTGCAATATCCCGATATGGAATCAGCGGTTGAGGCTGATCTGGTCCAGTTGAAGATGATCTTGAGCGTTTACCGGCGCGTTGATGGCGGCGTCGAAACGGATTTAATTGCTGAAGAAGTAGGAGCGCGGTTGCGTGAAGAATTAGACTATGAACTGGAAGCGCGGCACATGGCGTTGTTTCGCGACGTATTGGCGCCGCTCGATACTATTTTAATTCCCCGCGTTGATATGGGTCTCACCACGAAGCGATTGCTGACGATGGAATGGCTGGAAGGGGTTCATGTTCTCAGCATGGTGGATGCGCCGCTTGAGGAGCGCAACAGCATCGTGCGGATGATATTTCGCGCTTGGTGGATGCCGTTCAGTCATTATGGGATTATTCATGGCGATCCTCATTTGGGCAATTACACGGTGCGCCCCGGCGAACTTGCGCTGAACCTGTTGGATTTTGGATGCATCCGCACTTTCCCGGCGTCATTTGTGCACAGCGTGATTGAGCTTTACCGCGCGTTGCAGGATAAAGACAGGGATCGCATGGTGTCCGCCTATGAGAGTTGGGGGTTTAAAAACCTGACCCATGAGTTGATCGATGTCCTGAATATTTGGGCGGAATTTATTTACGGTCCCATGCTGGACGACCGGGTGCGCACTGTTGCCGATGGGATCAAGCCCGGCGCATACGGCCGTCGGGAAATCAATGAAATTCAGCAAAAGTTGCGGGAATTGGGGCCTGTGCGGCTGCCCCGTGAGTTTGTTTTCCTGGAGCGCGCCGCCATCGGGCTAGGCGCGGTTTTTCTTCATCTGGATGCGGCGCTGAACTTCCACGATCTGTTTCAGGAGATGATCGCTGATTTTGATGCGCCCGCCTTGCAGGCTCGGCAAACGAAAGCTTTGGAAAAGACAGGGGTGCCCCTGCCTGTTTAAACGCATCTGAAACGATGGCTGTCATAAGATCAGGGGAAATATGGACTTTTCACCTGATGGACTCTTGCCGGAACGCGGCGGTCTGTTATATTCGCGGCCCGAGAGATATAAAGAATTTAAAAAGGCGGTCATTATGAGCGAAGCTGAATATCAACACGGCGCTATGGATATTTCGCAGCAGGGCAATACGTGGTCAGGGTTCGTTTCTCTGGTGAAGTGGGGATCGATTGCCTGTATCATCTTTACAGTCGTCGCCATTATTGCGATTCAGTGAGGATCGGCCATGACACGAGTGGCGATCACTAAAGAACGGCGGGACCAGGAAACGCGCGTGGCGGCCTCGCCTGATACGGTGAAGAGATTCATCAAATTAGGGTTGGACGTGGTGATTGAGTCGGGCGCCGGCGCCGCGTCGGCCATATCTGACGCGGCCTTTGAGAGCGCCGGTGCGCAGATCGCTCCCAATGCCGCTGAAACCTTGAGCCAAGCCGATATTATACTGAAAGTTTTGCGCCCTAAGGACGATGAAATCGCCTTGATGAAGCGCGGCGCCCTTTTGGCGGCGATCCTGGCGCCGGGCGCGGATTCTGACTCTCCCGGTAAATATGCAGAGGCCGGCGTTACGGCCTTTGCGATGGAATTCATGCCGCGGATCACCCGCGCCCAATCAATGGACGTGCTGTCCTCTCAATCCAATCTGGCGGGCTACAAAGCGGTCATTGACGCCGCGGCGACCTATGGCCGGGCCATGCCCATGATGATGACCGCCGCGGGGTCCATTGCGCCCGCCCGCGTGATGGTGCTGGGGGCCGGCGTTGCGGGTCTGCAAGCCATCGCCACCGCCAAGCGTCTGGGCGCCATTGTCAGCGCCACGGACGTGCGTCCCATTGCCAAAGAACAGGTGGAGAGCTTGGGCGGCGTTTTTGTGATGGTTTCGAGCGACGAAACGGAAGAGGCTGAAACGTCTGGCGGTTACGCCAAGGAAATGAGCGAAGACTATAAAAAGCGTCAGGCCGATTTAGTGGCCGAAACTCTGAAAAAACAGGATATCGCCATCTGTACCGCTCTGATCCCGGGGCGGCCCGCGCCGCTCCTTATAACGGAAGAGATGACGCGCTCAATGAAGCGCGGCTCGATCATTGTTGATCTGGCGGTTGAGGCCGGGGGCAATTGCGCCTTGTCGAAACCGGGCGAAGTGGTCGATGTGGACGGCGTGAAAATCCTCGGCCATTTGAATGTGCCTG
>JAJFIM010000145.1 GCA_021774995.1 Alphaproteobacteria bacterium
ATAATCGATCGCCAGGCCCTGTTCGGCGCTGTGCGCCTGGGCGGTTTTGATGTTTTCAGCCGACGCGTCCGCGCCCGTGACGGCGGCGCCGAGCCGGGCCATGGGTTCGCATAAAAGGCCGCCCCCGCAGCCGATATCCAGCGCGCTTAAGCCTTCAAACGGCGTCATCGACTTGCCATCCCTTTCAAATGCGGTGCAGGCTTGGTCTTTAATATAGGCGAGGCGGACGGGATTTAGGGCGTGAAGGGCTGAGAATTTCCCCGCCGGGTCCCACCAATCGGCGGCCATGGCCGAGAATTTTGCGATTTCGGCGGCGTCTATGGAAGGGGCGGCGGCATGGCGCATGAGGCGGGGATAATCTCGCATGTTCTGGGTCAGCATTGGTTTGATAATCGGACTATAGCGCGCGATGATGCGGGCGGGAATAGGCGCTCCCTTCAGGCGCCCGGATTGCTTTGCGCAAGCGCAGCTTGTATGGAACCAGCAATTGGAGAGGCGGCCGGTATTTGCGGCGCCATCGTTTGAAAAAGGCAAGCACGAATATGTCCCGGGTGGTGATGAAATTTGGCGGCACGTCTGTGGGCTCCATTGAGCGCATGCGCCATGTGGCCGGCCTGGTTCGGGCCGAGCGGCAAGCGGGCCATGAGGTGGCGGTGCTTGTTTCGGCCATGGCGGGGGATACGGATCGCCTCGCAGCGCTGGTCAAAGAGGCGAGCGGGCGCAATCCCAATGTACCCTTGCGGGAATATGATGCGGTTGTCTCCAGCGGCGAGCAGATCAGCGCGGGCCTGTTGGC
Source organism: Alphaproteobacteria bacterium (assembly GCA_021774995.1). GTDB lineage: Bacteria > Pseudomonadota > Alphaproteobacteria > SMXP01 > SMXP01 > JAJFIM01. Next base: position 797 of record JAJFIM010000145.1, read on the forward strand.
GTTGTGCCTCAGCGCCATCGGGGCGCCGGCCCGGTCTTGGACAGGGTGGCAAATTCCGATCCACACCACCGGCGTGCATGGCAAGGCCCGCTTTACCGACATACCTGCTTCAGATCTGTTAGGGGCGATGGCTAAGGGTGAAGTGCCTGTCATCACGGGATTTCAGGGGGTCGGTCCCGATGGAGCGGTCACCACGTTGGGCCGCGGCGGCACCGATACCAGCGCTGTGGCGATCGCGGCGGCGATCAAGGCGGATCGGTGCGATATTTACACGGATGTTGATGGCGTCTACACCACGGATCCGCGCATTGTGCAAAAGGCTCACAAACTTGAAAAAATTTCCTATGAGGAGATGCTCGAAATGGCGTCGCTCGGCGCCAAAGTACTCCAGACGCGGTCAGTGGAAATGGCTATGATACACCGCGTTCCCTTGCGGGTGCTGTCGAGCTTTAAGGGGCTGGGCGCCGGAAATGGCGGGACGCTCGTATGCGATGAGGATGAAATTGTGGAAACTCAAGTTGTCAGCGGCATTACTTATTCGCGCGATGAGGCGCGGGTAAATCTCCTTCAGCTGGAAGATCAGCCGGGCGTTGCGTCGGTGATTTTCGGTCTGATGGCCGACGCCAATATAAATGTTGATATGATCGTTCAAAACGTGTCGCGCTCGGCCACGCAAACCAATATGACGTTCACGGTTCCTGAATCGGAATTGAAAAAAACGCTGTCCGTGCTGACCGGCAATAAAGCCAAGATCGGTTATGGAGATCTGTCTTCCGACAGCAATGTGGTGAAAGTATCGGTAGTCGGCGTTGGGATGCGCAGCCATGCCGGGACGGCCAAAACCATGTTTCAGGCGTTGGCTGGAAAGGGAATCAATATTCAGGTGATTGCGACTTCTGAAATCAAAATCAGTGTTTTGATTGATGAAGAGTATACGGAATTGGCTTTACGCACCTTGCACACAGCCTATGGATTGGACGCGCCCCCGGAATGAATTCAAACCTGCCACACGCGGGGGCGGGTCCCCGGGTTCTGTTGCGGCGGTTGCGGGAAATTATGGCGCAGCCGATCTCGGCGCAACAGCGCCTTGACAACATCGTTGAATTGATCGCGGCTAATATGGTCGCGGAAGTGTGCTCAATTTACGTGCGGCGCGCCGGAGATCAGTTAGAGCTTTTTGCGACTATGGGCTTGAAACGGGGCGCGGTTCATGAAACCCGGCTTGTGATCGGTGAAGGTCTGGTGGGTGAAATTGGCCTCACCGCCGAACCGCTGACTCTCACTGATGCGCCCTCCCATCCTAAATTCGTCTATCGGTCGGAAACCGGCGAAGATCCCTATCATTCGTTTCTTGGCGTCCCCGTTCTGAAAGGGGGCCATGTGCTGGGCGTTCTGGTGGTGCAGAACCGGATGAAAAGGCACTATGAAGAGGAAGAACTGGAAGCTCTGCAGACGGTCGCTATGATTCTGGCTGAGATCATGGCCTCGGGTCACTTGATTCATCTCGATGAGACGGTGATCGACGCTCAAATTTTTTCCATGCGTCCCTTTCGGCAAAAAGGAATTGCTTTTGCGGAAGGCGTCGCGATGGGGAAAGCGGTTATGCACGCCAGCCCCATCAAAGTCGCAAATTTGATCGCAGAAGATATCCCGGCGGAATTAGAGCGGTTGTCCACCGGACTCACCCAATTGCGCAAAGCCATAGAGTCCATGCTCTCCTCGGCCGACAGTTCACTGTCTGGCGAACCGCGCGATGTGCTGGAGGCCTACCGCATGTTTGCTTATGACAGCGGCTGGGCGCGGCGCATGGAGGAGGCGGTGCGCAGTGGACTGACGGCGGAGGCGGCCGTTGAGCGCGTGCAGAACGACACGCGCGCCCGCATGTCCCGGCAGCGCGACCCTTATTTGCGCGAAAGGCTCCATGATCTCGACGATTTGGCGAACCGCTTGCTGCGCATCCTTGTGGGCGCGCCCGCGCACGCCGAACTGTCTCAAGGCGCGGTGCTGCTCGCGCGCAATTTAGGCCCGGCGGAACTGCTTGACTATGACCCGGCTTTGATTGGCGGCGTGGTTCTCGAAGAAGGCTCGCCCAACGCCCATGTGGTGATTGTCGCCAAGGCCTTGGAAATTCCTATGGTGGGCATGGCGGACGGGGTGCTTGCCCATGTCAATCAGGGCGACCGGGTGGTGGTGGACGGGTCCAGCGGTGAAGTGCATCTGCGCCCGGACGCGGAAGTAACGGGGTATTATACCGCGCAAATAGCCAGCCACAGACACCAACGGGCCGAATTTGCCGCGATCAAGGACGAACCGTCCATCACGTTGGATGGCCAGCGCATTCTGCTCAACGTCAATGCCGGTCTGGTTATGGATCTGCCGCATCTTCACGAAGTGGGAGCGGACGGCATCGGCCTTTTTCGCACCGAATTGCAGTTCATGGTTTCCTCGACCATGCCGCGGCTGGCGGCGCAAAAGGCGTTTTACGCTCAAGTTCTTGAGGCGGCGCAAGAGCGCCCCGTCGTGTTCCGGACCCTCGATCTGGGCGGCGATAAAATATTGCCTTATGGCAAAATACGCCGCGAGGACAATCCGGCCTTAGGGTTGCGCGCCATTCGCCTGGCGCTCTCCCGCCCCTCTTTGCTGCGCTATCAAATGCGCGCCTTTCTCTTGGCGGCGGAAGGGCGCCAGCTTAATCTTATGTTTCCCATGGTGGCGGAAGTGAGCGAATTTGTGCAGGCCAAAGCTCTTCTGAATCTCGAAATGGGACGGCTCAAGCGCCTGGGACAGCCCATTCCGGCGCAAGTGCGCGTCGGGTGCATGATCGAGGTGCCCTCATTGGCGTGGAGCGTCAAATCCATTGCGGCCGAAGCTGATTTTATCTCTGTGGGCAGCAATGATTTGATGCAGTTTTTCTTTGCGGCTGATCGGGGAAACCCGCAGGTCAGTGCGCATTATGACTTTCTTAGTCCCGCTATATTAGCTTTATTGCGGCATATCGTGCGGGAATGCGACGCTCAAGGGGTTCCGGTATCGCTATGCGGTGAGGTTGCCGGGCGGCCTTTGGACGCTATGGCGTTGATGGGGCTGGGATTTCGAACTCTGTCCATGCCGCCGGCGAGTATTGGTCCGGTGAAATTAATGGCACGCCGGTTGCACCTTGGAAAGCTACAGGCGTTTATGACGGATTTAATTGAGTCACCTAACCGGTCACTGCGCCCGCTGCTCAGAAAATTTGCGGAAAAACACCGCTTACCCGTTTGAACGAGAGTCAGATGGGGATAGTGACAAGGACCGGAATAAAGTGCAAAATCTCAGTAACGCTATCCTTGAGGATGAGGGAGTTGTTGGCAGTACGGAGTTTCAGGGTCATTCGAATGTGATGGGTTTAAAATCACGATTACGGACCAATATGTCCCGCAAAAAGGCGGGTCTCTCGCGTCTCCAGATACGGGAGATTGCGGATTGCGCTGAATTGGATCGCGCGGACAGTATCGGCGCGGCTTTAAAAGCAGCGCGGATGAGGCTGGATAAGGATACGGCCCTTGTGGCCCAGGATCTCAAAATCCGGCGTGACTACATCGAAGCTTTGGAAATGGGGCAGTTCGAGTGTCTGCCCAGCATGATCTATGTGCGGGGTTTTGTGCGCTCTTACGCCCAATATTTGGGCCTCGATGCGGAAGAATGCCTGTTTCGATTTAAAACTGAAACAGCCGGCATGACGACGCCGCCGCAATCCCCTGTTTTTCTTGAACCCAAGCCCGAAATACGATTGCCGCAAGGATCGATGTTCATTCTAGCCGCTCTTCTGGCGGTGGGACTCTATGGGGGGTGGTTTCTATCAGTCGCCGCCGACCGCAAAGTCCTTGAACGCGCGCCCGCCGTTCCGGTTGAGAATGCGTCTCCCTCCCTCTCCGGGCGCCAAGATCCGTCCCCCGAGGCTGTAGGCGGGCCGGATCTCGCCATCAGACCGATGCCAGGCGCGGGCGATGAAGAACCGGTGACGCTGGCGGTTGAGCACGGCCGGACGCTTATGCTGGGGCGTCCCGAAGACATTATATCGCTGGGGTCTCTCCTGTCCGGAGAAGATATTGCAGAGGGCCAAGAGGCTTTGCCGGGCCAGCCGCGCGCGGGTCTGGCTTTTGGAGATATTCAAGGGGATTCGCGCCTCGTCTTGCGCGCGCGCGCGCCAGCGTGGATTCGCGTGGAGGATGAAGCTTCCCAGGTTTTGATTCAGCGGCAATTGCAAGAGGGCGACCGGTATTTCGCGCCTAATCAACCTGGTTTAATCCTGTCCGCGCGGGACGCCGGCGCCCTTGAGGTGATCATTGACGGGACGCTGCGCGGCGTGCTTGGAAAGCCCGGTCAGCCCATTCCCGCTGTATCATTGGACTTGAAAGGTCTGACGGTCTCTGACCCTTCTTAAAATCACCGCGCAGAGCGGGGGATATTTGGCCGTTTCCTCGGAGCGCGGAATGATGCTATATGCGACTCTGCTTTGGGGAGTTCAGCCCTCCCCGAGAACAGCCTTTTGGAGTGGCGTTTTATGAGTATTCGGCCGTATCGGGATATTTTGCGCCGGACAGCGCGGCAAATCCATGTGGGACCCGTACCGGTTGGCGGGGATGCGCCGATCTCGGTTCAGTCCATGACCAATACCCTGACAACGGACGTGGCGGCGACGGTGACGCAGATTCACCAGTTGGAAGAAGCGGGCGCCGATATCGTGCGCGTGTCCTGTCCGGACAAAGAATCGACCAGCGCGCTCAAACAGATCGTGGCCCAAGTGTCCGTCCCCATTGTTGCGGATATTCATTTTCACCATAAAAGAGGCATTGAAGCGGCGGAGGCGGGGGCTGCCTGTTTGCGCATTAATCCGGGAAATATCGGCAATAAACAAAGAGAGCGCGATGTTATCCAGGCGGCGAAAGACCATGGCTGTTCCATGCGCATCGGCGTGAACGCCGGTTCTCTGGAGCGCCATTTGCTCGATAAATATGGCGAACCGTGTCCTGACGCCATGGTGGAGAGCGCGCTCGATCATGCGCGTATTCTTCAGGACAATGATTTTCACGAATTCAAAATCAGCGTGAAAGCTTCCGATGTGTTTTTGGCCGTTGCGGCTTATCAAGGCCTGAGCGACGCTATCGACTGTCCGCTTCATTTAGGGATCACCGAAGCTGGCGGGCTCATGCCGGGGACGATAAAATCGTCCATAGGAATGGGCATGCTTTTGTGGTCGGGGATCGGCGATACGATCCGCGTGTCTTTATCCGCCGACCCGGTTGAGGAAATACGGGTGGGATTTGATATTCTCAAATCTCTGGGTCTGCGCCATCGCGGCGTTTCCATCATCTCGTGCCCCTCTTGCGCGCGCCAGGGGTTTGAAGTGATAAAAACCGTAGAGGTTTTGGAAAAACGCCTGGCGCATATCGTGACCCCTCTCACTCTCTCGATTATCGGGTGCGTGGTGAACGGTCCCGGCGAGGCCACGCAAACCGATATTGGGTTTACCGGCGGCGGGGCGGGTTCAGGCAAGGTCTATGTGTCGGGAATCGCCGATCACAATATCGACAATGACAAAATGGTGGATCACATCGTTGAGCTTGTTGAGGAGCGGGTCGCCCAAATCGACGCCCAGGCGGATGCTTCCGGTCAGCAATCAGCCGCAGAATAAGACATCACGGAAGTTCCAGATTTAAGTGATTGCCCAAACAAAGCTCGAAAAACTCATAGAAAGATATGATGCGCTACAAAATAAAATGGCGTCTGATGTCAATCCGCAGGAATTTGTCAAACTGGCCAAGGAGTATGCCGAACTGACGCCTGTGGTTAAAGCCGTCCGCGCTTTGATGGACGCCAGGGCGGAAGCTCAGGATCTGGCGGAACTCATTGCCGATCCAGAGGGCGATTCCGATATGGCCGAGTTGGCTGTGGATGAATTGGAAGCGATAAAACTACGCGTTCCTGAACTGGAGCAGGCCGTCCAAATCCTTCTGCTTCCCAAAGACGCCGATGATGACCGCAATGTCATTATAGAAGTGCGCGCGGGAACGGGCGGGGATGAGGCGGCGCTTTTTGCCGGGGACCTTTTCCGGATGTATCAGCGTTATGCCGATATCGCAAAATGGAAACTGGAAATTATCAACGCCAATGAAGCGGCGATGGGGGGGTATAAGGAAATTTCAGCCGCGATCACAGGCAAAGGCGTGTTTGCCAGGTTGAAATATGAATCGGGTGTGCACCGGGTTCAACGCGTGCCTGAAACTGAGGCCAGTGGCCGGATTCACACCTCGGCGGCGACCGTGGCTATCCTGCCGGAAGCTGAAGAGGTTGACGTTCAGATTGATGAAAAAGATTTGCGCATTGACGTCTTTCGCGCCAGCGGTCCTGGCGGCCAATCGGTCAACACAACGGATAGCGCGGTGCGGATCACGCATTTACCCACAGGCCTGGTTGTGTCTCAGCAAGATGAGAAGTCTCAACATAAAAACAAGGCAAAGGGGATGAAGGTTCTGCGCGCCCGGCTGTACGAGGCGGAGCGCATGCGCGCGGATGCCGAACGCGCCAAGGAAAGAAAAGGCCAGGTGGGCACGGGCGATCGGTCAGAACGCATCCGCACCTATAATTTCCCTCAAGGGCGGGTGACGGATCATCGAATCAATTTGACGCTCTACAAGTTGGATAAGATGCTGGCGGGAGAAGCTTTGGATGAAATGATTGATGCTCTGGAATCTGAGAGCCAGGCCCGGCGTCTTGCCGCGATTGGCGAGGATGACGATTGATGAGCGCGGGATTGTTGGAAACTGCCATTATCGAGCAGGGATCAAGCGGCAAAACCCCTTCTCATTTGTCTCTTGAACAGGCGGTGCGCGTAAGCGCGCGCGCTTTGGCGGAGGCCGGGATTGAAACGGCGTCTCTTGACGCGCGTCTCATTGTCGCTCATGGGGCGGGAAAAAGCGCTGAGGAATTAGTGCGTGATGGCGCTACACGCCTTGCGGCTTCTCAGCAAGAAGCCATCGCGACTATACTGACGCGGCGTTTGGCGCGCGAGCCGCTGGCGTATATTACGGGAGAAAAAGAGTTTTGGAGTCTTGATTTTGCCGTCACCCGCGATACCTTGATACCAAGGCCAGATAGTGAAATTCTGATTGCAAAAGCTTTGGAATATTTAAATCCGTATGACCGGAAGGCGTGTACGGATCAAATCCCCTCAATTTTGGATATGGGAACGGGGACCGGCTGCTTGCTGTTGTCACTTCTCGCCGAAGTTGGAGAATTTCATGGCGTGGGCGCTGATGTTGATCGCGCGGCGCTTGGCGTGGCAAAGAGCAATGCGCTGCGTCACGGATTGGCCGACCGGGCGGCCTTTATTGAAAGTGATTGGGGTACGAATATTTCAGGCCGCTTTAACCTTGTCATTACCAATCCGCCCTATATTCGTTCAGCGGATTTGAAGCGTCTCGCGCCCGAAGTGTGTCAATTTGAACCGCGCGGCGCATTGGATGGCGGTGATGACGGCCTGGATGCTTATCGCCAGATATCCCACTGGGCGGTTCAGTTGCTTCTTGCCGGAGGCTATATCATTGTCGAGATCGGTTCCGACCAGGCTGAGAATGTTAAGGAAATCCTATTTGACCAGGCGACATTAAATTTTGTAGAATTGGCGAGCGATCTTGAGCGGCGTCCACGCTGTTTGATCGGTCAATATAGGGGCTAAAAACGCGCGCAAGCGGCGCATCGCAAAAAGTTGAAAAAAAGGGTTGGAATAAGAAGCGGTAAACGCTAACGTCTGGCATTAGGGAACAGACAGAACTTTAAAAGTCTCGCCGGTGATGATATTGGCTTGAGGCTTTGACTCTGGAAACTGCAATCGGAACACTGTTTATTTTTCTTTTGGCGCGTGCCATCTGAGCTGCATTGGAGTTGAGCGTACCCGCGTTTGGCCTGTAAATTAAATGCAATTACTATTAGAAGGTTGATTATTATCAGCATGCAGACAAATGATAAACGGCGGCAGCCTGCTGCAAAACGCCAAAGGGGCCGGGGGCGAAAGCCTGGGGGTCAGCAAAATCATCGCCGTTCTTTTGACAGCAATGGCCCTAGCGTAAAGATTCGAGGCTCGGCCTCGCAAATCAGCGAGAAATACCAAGCCCTTGCGCGCGATGCGAACTTGTCGGGCGATAGAATTGCAGCTGAAAACTTCCTCCAGCATGCTGAGCATTATTATCGGCTGGTGCGCGCGGCGCAGGTCAACGCCGCTCAAAATTCACATTCACACGCAAATGCCGGTTCTGCAGATCAGTCCCAGCAGCCCAGCGAAGCCGCTGAGCAGAATAGTCAACCCTCCGCACCTCAAACACAGTCCGTGACGCCTCATGAATCGCTTGAGAAGTCCGGTCAGAGCGTAACAGAGGCGGGGGCGGAGACCAATGAGGCGCCGCCCAAGTCGCCACGCACGCGCCGCCGCCGCCCAGCGGAATCGGGTCAAGCTAATGGCAAGAGCGCAGCTCAAGAGGACGAATCTGCTTCGGCGCCATCATCTAAGGAACCCGGCGCGGAACCACAGGTCAGCGACGAAGTGCCGGCTTAAGGGGCTTTTTGATCGCTTGGTGATATTAGCCTGGTGGTAAGACCGCATCTCCCTGGGCAATGGTCCCCCTAGAGACGACGCGGGCGTAGACCCCTAAAATTTGATGCCCGTATAATTCCCGCAGCAGGCGGGGAACATCGATATTGCGCTCGGCGGTTTCAGGGTCCACCTGCGTGGCGGGGCATCGGACCGTTGTTTTTACAATTTGCAAAGTGACGGGACCGATCTTAAGGTTTTGATCCAGCCAGTCCATTTCCGCCCAAGGCTCCAATCCCTCCAGATAAAGATTGGCTCTGAATCTCAAAGGGTGCAGCGTTTGTTTTGCTCGTCTCTCCAGCTCGCGCAGACTGGCCAGATTGATGATGGAAACGCATTTCATGGCGACATCGGAAAAGCTGTGACCTTGAGCAAAGACCACGCGCGGGCGCCCACGCACGCTTTGGGGCATGAATTCCTGAATGAATGTTTCAAGCGCCGCGCGCCCTTCGGGCAGGCTTAAATTGGCCTCCAGGCTTATCCCGTTCGGCGCGCTTACCTTGAGTATGTGCGCGGGGGAATCAAATTCCGTGTGCAGGCGCGCCAGGCGTTCATGCTTCATCAACATGAGAAATTTGGTTTTTGGAAAATAGCGGGGCGAAACGGGATCAAAGTCGGCGCCGCCATTCTCCAGGGCATAGGCGCGATCTCCGGCAATCACGTCGCCAGGGCTCAGAAGCGCCTCGTTTAAGCGCTCCGGGCTGAGGCCTTTGATGGGATAGCGGTAGAGCGCATGAAGATGAGGGGCTATATGCTGAGGTTCTGGCATAGGGCGTAGAATGGCTAAAATACGAAGAAAAGAAAAGTTTATCCTGTCCCTGGGACGGGAAAAACCATAACTCAAATCTTGTTTGCCGTTCTATCAGCACACATATGAGCTTTGTAAGGCGTAGCTTTAGAGTTTAAGGGCGCTTTACGTTGCGATGTCGGTGGTTAAGACATTAAGATTAGAGCAGGTGAAGACGACTCGTAGAAGCAGGCCGCTGAACGGCTGCGGGCCGGGCTTTGTTAAGAAAGGCAGTACATGGATCAGGAAAAATATACCGATCGGTCCCGCGGATTCATTCAATCAGCGCAAAGTCTTGCACTGAGGGAAGGGCATCAGCGATTTACGCCTGAGCATGTTCTTAAAGTGATGATGGACGACGCGGAAGGTCTGGCGGCGAATCTCATCCGCAAAGCGGGGGGGCGTCCGGAACAGGTTTTAGAAGGCGTCGATCAGGCTTTGTCGAAAATGCCAAAGGTTGAGGGAAGCGGCGCGGGTCAGCTTTATATGGCGCCTGAGACGGCGCGGCTTTTTGACGCGGCCGAAAAAATAGCCTCGCAGGCGGGCGACAGCTTCGTCACTGCGGAACGCCTTCTGTTGGCGCTGGTTATGGCGCAAGATTCCGAGTCAGGGAAAATATTAAGCGCGGCGGGACTAGACGCCAAGGGATTGAACGCCGCGATCAATGAGATCAGAAAAGGCCGCACCGCTGACAGCGCTTCGGCTGAAAGCTCTTATGACGCGTTGAAAAAATACGCCCGCGATCTGACGGAGGCGGCCCGGGAGGGCAAGCTTGACCCCGTCATTGGCCGCGATGAGGAAATCCGCCGCACCATGCAGGTCTTGGCGCGGCGCACCAAGAACAACCCTGTTCTGATTGGCGAGCCCGGCGTTGGCAAAACGGCCATTGCCGAAGGAATGGCGCTGCGCATCGTCAATGGCGATGTTCCTGAAAGTCTGCGCAATAAAAAACTGATGGCGCTTGATATGGGTTCGCTGGTGGCGGGCGCCAAATATCGCGGCGAATTCGAAGAAAGATTGAAAGCGGTGCTCTCTGAAATTACCGCTGACGAAGGGCAAACAATCTTATTTATTGATGAAATGCACACCCTCGTCGGGGCGGGTAAAGCGGATGGGGCGATGGACGCCTCCAATCTATTGAAACCCGCTTTGGCGCGCGGCGATTTGCATTGCATCGGCGCGACCACATTGGATGAGTACCGCAAGCATGTGGAAAAAGACGCCGCTCTGGCGCGCCGTTTCCAGCCTGTTTTTATTGATGAGCCCAGTGTCGAGGACACTATCAGTATTTTACGCGGCCTTAAGGATAAATACGAACTGCATCATGGCGTGCGCATCAGCGACAGCGCCATCGTGTCAGCCGCCACTTTATCCAACCGTTATATTTCCGACCGTTTCCTTCCCGACAAAGCCATTGATCTCATTGATGAAGCCTCTAGCCGCTTGCGCATGCAGGTGGATTCGAAACCGGAGGCTTTGGATGAGTTGGACCGGCGCATTATGCAGTTGAAAATCGAACGGGAGGCGCTGAAAAAAGAATCCGATGAGGGGTCGCGCGATCGGCTGGAAACTCTGGAAGCGGAGCTGGTCGATTTGGAAGAGCAGTCAGGGGTGATGAGTGCGCAGTGGGAATCTGAAAAAGATACGCTGGCGGACACACAAAAAATCACTGAGGCGTTGGATCAGCGCCGCGGGGAATTGGAAATTGCCGAACGCCAGGGAGATCTCAGCCGGGCGAGCGAGTTAAAATATGGCGTGATCCCGGAATTGGAGCAAAAGCTCGCCTCCGCAGCTTCGGAAAACCCCGAATCAATTGTCAATGAGACCGTGACGGACGAGCACATCGCGCAAGTCGTGTCGCGCTGGACGGGAATCCCGGTTGATAAAATGCTGGAAGGGGAGCGCGAAAAGCTGCTTCATATGGAAGACGGTTTGCGTAAACGCGTCGTCGGGCAGGAAGCCGCTTTAACGGCGGTGTCGAATGCGGTCCGACGGGCGCGCGCCGGTCTGCAGGACCCGCATCGCCCCATCGGGTCGTTCATGTTTTTGGGTCCCACCGGCGTGGGCAAGACCGAATTGACCAAGGCTCTGGCGGATTTTCTGTTTGAAGACGACCAAGCCATCATTCGTCTCGATATGTCTGAATATATGGAGAAGCATTCCGTTGCCCGTCTGATCGGCGCGCCGCCGGGTTATGTCGGCTATGAAGAAGGCGGCGCTTTAACCGAAGCGGTGCGCCGCAGGCCCTATCAGGTGGTGCTGTTCGATGAAATAGAAAAAGCCCATCAGGAAGTGTTTAACGTCTTGCTGCAGGTTCTGGACGATGGGCGCCTCACCGACGGCCAGGGCCGTACCGTGGATTTTTCGAACACTCTGATTATCATGACGTCGAATCTCGGCGCCGAATATATGGCGGCGCAAGCCGAAGGCGAGATCAGTGCGGATGTGCGCGAACAAGTTATGGAGGCGGTGCGCGGTCATTTCCGGCCCGAGTTTCTCAACAGACTGGATGAAGTGATCCTCTTCCACCGGCTGACGCGCGCGCAGATGGACACCATCGTCTTGATTCAAATTGAACGGCTTCAGACTCTTCTTGAGGCACGCAAGATCGTGATCACGCTTGACGATAAAGCGCGCACATGGTTGGCGGATGCGGGTTATGATCCGGTCTATGGCGCGCGTCCTTTGAAACGCGTCATTCAACGGCATTTACAAAATCCCCTGGCGGAATTGCTCCTGGAGGGAAATGTGAATGACGGCGACGCCGTCGCCGTGACCGCGGACAATAACGGGCTTGTCATCAATGGCCGCGCGGTGGAGCAAGCCGCGGAATAGCCCCCGCGCCGGATTGAATTAGTTTGTCGCCTGGTTGGGTGTTTCCGTTACTTCGGCGGAAGCCAGAAGCGGCGGTGTGAGGGGGAGGCGCGCAATTTGCGCATCCATATCCGCGCGCCAGGCGTTAAACGCCTCAAACATGGCGCCTTTAAGTTTGCGTCCTGTGGGGACGCGGATGGTCATTGGATTAACCTGGCGTTTGTTGACCATCACTTCGTAATGTAGGTGCGGACCTGTGGAGCGTCCGGTGGTGCCTATATAGCCGATGATTTGGCCCTGAGAGACCCGAACGCCTTTTCTGATTCCTTTGGCAAACCCTTTCAGGTGGGCGTAAGCAGTTTCATAGCCGTTGGCGTGGCGTATTTTAACGTAATTGCCAAAGGTACTGAAACGGTTTGCCCGTTCAATGATTCCATTGCCCGCCGCCATGATCGGCGTGCCGCGCGGCGCTGCAAAATCAACGCCCTTATGCGCCTTTGTATAGCCCAGCACCGGGTGTTTGCGCCGACCAAAGCCCGAGGATATCCGGGCGCCGTCGACAGGCGTTTTCATCAGGAATTTTTTCGCGCTCATGCCTTGAGAGCTGTAATAGTCAGTAATCTGATCGTCAGGAGTTTTGAAGCGGTAATAAGCGCGATCTTTACCGCGCAAAACCATATTGCCGTATAAAATAGGACCGTCTTTCACCGCTTCGCCTTGCGCGTTGAAAAAGCGCGAGTAATAAATCTCAAAGCTATCGCCTTTGCGAATCTCCCGCTGAAAGTCGACGTCATATGAGTACATGCGGATGAGTTCGATGATTACTGAAGCTGGAATATTCATTTCTTGCGCGGTGAGGAACAAACTGTTCTCAATCACGCCCCGGGCGCGCAAGAACCGTTCTTCAAGAGGCGTGACGACTTCTTCGACGGTGAAACTGTTATCGCTCTTGCGGTTGATTTCAAGGTGGCGGTCCACGTCCGTTTTGATTTCAAGGCCAACCAATTGCGGCGTGAACGCCAACGCGTCTGAGCGTGGCGCGGCGCTGGCCAGGATAGGCGCGCGGCCCAAGTCCGGATCACTTCCCGTTTGCGGTTTGACCTGCATGGACAAGTTAACGTTCTGTCCTGCTTTAATGCGGCGCGGGTCCAGTTTTGCAGTCATTGCCTGAATGGCGTTATAGGCGTCGAGGCGGGGAACGCCCGCATCCACCAAAACGCCCATCAGCGTTTCACCGGATTTAATGGTGACAGATGTGGTCTCAATGGCCGGCTGCGCAGGCGGCGCCGGCGCGAGACGCGGCGCCAGGGCCTGTTGAAAAGAAGGATTAATGGTCGGCGTATCCGCGTCATCGGGAGTGATGGCCATGCCCGTTAGCGCGTTTGGCGGCCTATCAGAGGCGCTTGGCTGCATAAGGGCCGCCAGTTCGTCAAAGGCGGCGGGGCTGTTCATGTCTTTTGAATGCGCCATTAGAATGGTTTGGGAAGGCTGAGAGATCGAGAAGGCGCTCAGTCCGAATATTGCCGCGGTAAGAAACGCAAAAACTCCCAGAGCGGCGCCGCCGCGGTGTGCGGTATGCAAGAGATGCGTAAAACCTTTCGCCTGCTGCGCAACTGTTGCGGCGGCGTTCAGCAGCCCTCCGGGGAAGAGGGCAAGTATTCCGGAACTTGGTGGTTCGCGATCGAACTCGAACAAGGTTCTTATTTCCTCTTACCCGATGCTCTGCCCTGCATCGAAAGTCACTTTGGTATGATGTTTTTTGATGAAATGAGCCCAACCTTGGCCAAGATGCCGGGTCCTTCCGGCCTTGTCAACAATCTGACCTTTCAAAATGGCAGAAAACTCCCGCAAAATCAGTGATAGAAACGCGCTTTCCTCAGAGTAGGGCAAAGTAAGTTTAAGATTGATTTAATCCGCCGGCGGGGGCGTTTTTATGGGTTGCGCGCATCCCCCTTTTACCACCCCATGAGGTAGTAATAGACCATGCGCTCCGCATTGCCCTTGATATTCTGGTCATAGCCCGCCAGATATCTGAATTCCGGCAGGTCAATGGCGCCCGCTATTTGATTAAAAGGCGCTCCAGTGTCTATTTCTTTTTTGACGGCGCTCATCAGCGCTTCCATATAAGCGCGCCGCTCCGTCACGGCTGACTTTGGCGCCAGCGGAACTAATCCGTGTCCTGCAATCATCTGGTCAAAATTGGCGAGAGCTTCAAGCTCCTTCAAAGTTCGTACGTAATCCAGCGGATAGTAATCGGGCATGGTGGCCCAGCTCGTCCGGCCCGGCGTCACCAGATCCACAATATACAGGATTGAGGCGCCGTTCGGGCGCATGACTGTGAGACAGTCGCCATGATTGCGTCCAAAATAAAGCAATTCCAGCTTGCTGTCGCCTAATTCCAGCGTGTAGTTTCCTTCAAATGTCAGATCGGGTGGGACGAGATCGGGATGCGGATCGCGTTCAAAATGCGCGGCGCAGTTTTTATGACTGACGAACGCGGCCCCCTCATCTTTAAATATCTTTCCCCCCAAAACATGGTCCCAGTGTTGATGGCTGTAGACCACGTATTTTACCGGCAGATCGGTGATTTTAGCTATTTCTTGGCGCATCAGGCGCGCGCTTGTCGGTGAGAGGGGGTCGGTGACAATAACGCCTTCCGACGTCACCAGAAAGATATTGCGGGCAAATCCATGGCGAAATGTGTACACGCCTTCGGCGATTTTAGTGGTCTCGACATCTTGCGAGAAAAGGTTTTCTTGCGAGCGGGCCGGTTGTGCGCCAAACAGAGCCGCAGCGAGGACGAGTGCGCAAAAAAATCTGCGATAATGACCTGACGTCATGATTTTCCCCTTCTGGGTAGGTTAGGACAGGCGTTCATCGGACATCAGAATGGCAGGATTTTACGCTTTTTGCTATATTTGAGGTATCCAACATTGGCGCCGGCTCTGAAACCCACCCCCGCTCGCATGGGCGCCAGGACAATCCCCTCAGAGCGTTGGTAATTGACGCCGATGCCTCCGACAAAGTAATAGCTGCCCTCGACCCCCGGAAACCGCTGATAAAGATCACTGATTTCCGCCAGATTGTAGATCAGCACGAAGCTTTTCGCCGCATTGCCGCCAAAATCAAACCCCGCCGATGGTCCTTGCCAATAGACTTTGCGCCCTGCCCCCGTTTTGAGCGTGAGCTGACCTTTTCCATACCGTAATCCCACGCCCAAAGCGCCGCTGACCTCTTCTCCCTTGATCCAGGCATTAGGGCGGCCCTGGTCCTGAAAGACCCTTGTTACGGCTTTGCCGGCCGCTTCTGCTGTGATGCCGAAAAAATCTGCAACCGCATCAATGACTTCCACCTCAGTGAAGGCGTCTTCGTCGGCCTCTTCGGCCAACGCTTGCGCTGTGAGCGCGACCGCAAGAGCCATTATTCCCGCCAGAACGCGCAAGGTGCGGGGCAAGACGATGCGGCGTTGTTGAAGTGGCGCCATTGACTCTAACTCTCCCCTGCCGGGAGGGACAAAATCCTATACAACTCGTGGATTTTGGTATCTTTTTTCACTCCCTACCCTTCAAAGACAGATGATAACGGATCAGGGGGAGCAATCAATGACCTTCGCGTCACTTTTGTTTGTTTGAATTGACCATTTCAGATTGGCGAGAAGCCGGTTACCATAGGTCTCTTGAGGTGACGATCTTTGGGGGGATCCCAGCCATGTTCAAATCGAAGGCCGCGCGCGAGGGCGCGAAGCGCAAGAAAAAGCGCTGGGGGCGGCGGATTCTTTTTGTGTTTCTGTTGGGCGTGACTGCACTCGCCGCCGTAATGCTTTTGTCCCCGGCGCCCTTTATTCAAATGGTCGCGACGCGGATATTGACCGCGCAAGGACTAACGCCGGTATCCATGCGTGTGGAGCGCGCGGACTGGCGTGTTTTTATCGCGCATGATCTTGTATTGGGTTTGGGTCCGGATCTGTCGATCGGGGAGTTGCGGCTTGACTATGCTTTGGGTGAATTGGTGAGGGGGCGCATTCGCAACGTCACCCTCGACGACGTGCGTGTCCTTGCAAGGGTGTTGGGTGATCAGGCCACGCCAGAGGAAAGGCGCATTTTATCTTTCGGCGTTCTCGATCACCTTATTTCCAATATTGTTTTTGGCGCCGATTCCTATGATGGCCCTTTTCCCGCACTGACGCTCAACAATGGCCTGTTCAGTATTGAAACGCCTTTAGGGCCGGTGAACATGACGTTTGGCGTTACGCAAACGCGTGAGAATGACATTGACGCTTTTGTTCGCCTTCAGGAGGAAGACGCGGCGACCGAGGGGCTTGAGCTGACGCGTCTTGAAGGGGAGTGGCGTCAATCAGCCTCAGGCGAACAAGATGCGCGCTTCTCTTTCGCTCTTGGGCGGCTGGCGACGGAAGGGGTGGACATCAGGAATGCCCAATTCGATGTAAGTTATGCAGGAAATGGGATGGACGCTATGGGCGCCTTAGACGTCCACATGCCGGTGATCGCCATATCGAAAGAGCGGAGCCGGACTGCTCGAAACGTTCTGTCCAAAGACGTTCGAGATGCCCTGAAAGCGCCAATGGCGGCTCCCTTTACGGACAAGCTTGATTTGGCGTTTGGCGATATGTTGCAAAACGCCGCGTTGAACGGTCGTCTTCTCATTGCGCGCGATGAGAAAGGATTCACTTTTTCCTTTGACCAACCTCTGGTGCTGACGGGGGCGCCCCTGGAGGAACAAAACGCGCGACCCTCTTCCAATCGAATTCAATCGCCAGATCAAGGTCAGCCGGTTTTGCGCGTCTTGGTGGGAAATGCGGATGATGAACAGCCCTTTCTTGCTTTCCATGCGCAAGGGGAGCGGCGGCTTAATTTTTTCAGCGGCGTGACGATGGAGGGCGGCGGACTGCCTGAACTCAAAGTCCAGTTTCTTGGGCAAGTGGGCGCGCCTTCACCCGCGCCCGGCGGCACGAGCCCGGGCGCGGCCCCACTGCCGCGCAACAATCCAGTGTTGGCGCGCGTCATGATTGATCTGGCGCCGTGGAGCGAGGGAGGATTCACTATTGGCGCCGCAGGGCTGGATCTGTCGATAGAGGGGCATCCAGATAAGTTCTCAGGAAGGATAGTTGGAGAAATATTTCTCGATGGCTCTCCTGTGTCGGGGCTCAGTCTTGGCGATGGCCGGTTGGGATTGGCGGGCGATTTTCAGCGCGATCAAAGCGGCTTTTTCTACGGCCAAGCGACTGATTCCTGCATGGTGTTGGAATCAGAGGATATCGAGGTCACTGGCGTTCGATTTGAACGGCCCATACTTTCCATGTGCGCTAATGAGGGTGAGCCGCTCCTCCATGTGCTTTTTGGCGAAGGCCGCCCGATGGAGATACAGCTTAACGACACGCTCCCTTCCGAAGAGACCAGAATCGCGCTTGACGCAGGCATGGATGTTCGTGGGCGTTTTCCTCAAGTAAATATCTACACGGAATATATAGCGTCAACGCAACAATGGCGCCTCACATATGACGTCTATGGCGGATCGCTCGCGTTGAACGCCGATGCGGCATTGTTAAAGGAGTTTAAATTATCGGGTATTGCGTCAGGCGAGGCTGAAAAACTGGAGGAGCTTAACGCCGCGCTCGACCAGGTGGTTTTGAGCGATGGTGTGGAGTTTCCGCGTTTTGCCCCTATTCGGGTGGTTGGTCAATTGCGGTTGAATGGCGGAGAGGCTGTTTATGAAGCTTTGGCAACTGATCAGGGTGGCCGGGCAATGGCGGAATTTGAAGGGCGCCATGATCGTCAGAGCAAAGAAGGGCGCCTCGCGGGGGCCACCCCGCCTTTGGCGTTCGCGCCTACAGGCTTTCAACCACAAGATTGGCTACCGGCACTTAAAGGCGTGGTCGCGGAAGTTGAAGGGACGGCTTCGGCTGAGATGTTGGTTCAGTGGGGAGAGAGTTATCTGGATTCATCTGCGAGCGTGAGGCTGACAGAGATTAAAATGGCGACATCGATTGGGCCGATGGTGGGTATAAACAGCGAAATCGTTTTGTCCAGCCTCT
>JAJFIM010000146.1 GCA_021774995.1 Alphaproteobacteria bacterium
GTGAAGCAGGAAAATCGTGCACACAAGGGCAACGACAAGAAATTCTTCAATCAGTTTTTCAACCAAATTGTCGATCGATCTTTCAATCAGCGCCGAGCGGTCATAGGTCTCTACTATTTCAACGCCTTGGGGGAGGCTGTCCCGGAAAACGTCGAGACGTTCTTTGACCGCTTCGATCACGGCCATGGCGTTCTCGCCCCAACGCACAATCACAACGCCGCCAACCGCTTCGCCTTCGCCGTCAAGCTCAGAGATGCCGCGGCGCATTTCAGGCCCGATCACGATATCGGCCACGTCTTGCAACAAAACCGGCGTGCCGGTTTTCGTCGCCATCAAGGGAATGCGCCTAAGATCTTCCACGCCGGAGATATAGCCGGTGGCCCGCACCATATATTCGGCCTCGCCCATCTCAATAACCGAGCCGCCGGTTTCCTGATTGCCCGCCTGAATGGCTTCGCGCACCTTGGTCAAGGGCAGCGAATAAGCCCTCAACCGATCAGGATCGACAATCACCTGATATTGTTTAACCGAACCGCCGATAGTGGCGACTTCCGACACGCCTGCAATGGCCTGAAGCTCAAACTTTAAAAACCAATCCTGGATGGAGCGGAGCTGTGAAATATCATGAGCTCCCGTACGGTCCACAAGCGCGTATTGGTAAACCCAGCCCACGCCCGTGGCGTCGGGCCCCAGCGCCGGTTTAACGTCGTCCGGCAGATCGGACGCCGCTTGGGATAGGTATTCCAACACCCGGGAGCGCGCCCAATAGAGATCCGTACCGTCTTCAAAAAGGATATAAACATATGAATCGCCAAAAAAAGAATACCCTCGCACCGTCATGGCGCCGGGAACCGCCAGCATTGCCGTGGTCAAAGGATAAGTAATTTGGTCTTCGACAACTTGCGGCGCCTGCCCCGGATAAGAGGTCTTGATGATTACCTGCACGTCAGACAAATCGGGTATGGCGTCAAGAGGCGTTTGGCGCACGGCGTAAATTCCCGACACCGTCAGCACAGCGGCAAAAATCAGCACCAAGAGGCGATTTTTAATCGACCAAACGATAATTTTTTCGATCATTGATCTTGCTCCCCGACCGCGCCGCGCGGCGCCGTAGGCTCAATCGAGACGACAAGGTAATTTCCCTCTATTGTGCGCTGCAGTTCAAAGTCGATAACGGCGCCCACTTTCACATTGTCCAACGAAACATTTGGCGCCACTTCAAAGTCCATCGTCATTTCAGGCCATGACAGATCGGCAATCGGATCATGGGTAATGTTGACGACGCCCTGACCGGGTGCGATTTTATTCACCACACCGTGGCCGGTTGTGCGCCGCGCCAGAAGATCGCCGCCGCGCGGATCCGATCCCGACAGACGGCGTATGGACCCGGTGAGAGAGGCCTCTGAATCAATCAGAAACTGACCCGACACCACAACGCTCTCATCATCGCTCAGGCCGGCAAGTATCTCCACCATATCTCCACTTTCCATACCCGTCAGAACTTCGACCGCGCGGAAGCGCCCTCCCTTTGTCGAAACAATCACCCGTTCGGTTTTGCCAGAGCGGATGACGGCGTCTCGCGGAATGATCAACGCATTGCGCTCAGGCTCAGCTTTGATGATGACATTGGCGAACATATTGGGTTTCAGCGCTTCGTCCGGATTATCAAATTTCAAGCGGACGCGCAGAGCCCGCGTATCGGGATCAAGCGTCGGGTATACGAACTCAACGCGCCCAAGACGGGGCGCGCCGGGTAAAAACGGCAGGCGCGCCTCAGCGGCAAGCCCTGATTTAGTCCAGGGCGCCTGATCTTCAAAAATATCCGTCAGAACCCAAACCGTTGAGATATCGGCCAATGTCGCCACATTTGTTCCTGGTTGCACAAATGTGCCCTCAACAACATTGAGAGCCGCAACAATGCCGTCTTGCGGCGAAACAAATGAAACGAGTTGCTTTACGGCTCTATTTTTGGAAATTTCATCGATCTGATCTTCAGATACGTTTAGCGCTTGCAGCCTGAGTCGGGATGCTTCGATTAATTTTGTATTGTTGCTTTTCAAAGATTGTAAATATTCGCTTTGCGCATTCACGAGCGTTGGCGAATAAATTTTGAAGAGCAGATCTCCCTTCTTGACGTGCTGCCCCTCCGAACGGATGGCCAAGTCTTCAATCCAACCATCCGTGCGCAAATGTATATTGGTAATCTTGTTTTCGTCATATCCAATATACCCGACAGCCTCAATATGGCGGCTAAGATCGCCGCGCAGCACTTTTTCAATACGGATGCCAAGGTTTTGGACAATGCCGGGTTTTACATGAACGGTACCCGCCATATCGGCGTCCGGACCGCCCGCCTCGTCTTCGTAGACCGGAATCAAGTCCATTCCCATGGGCGATTTGCCGGGTTTATCGCTTCTAAAATCAGGTATCATGGGCGCTTGCCAATAGAGTACTTTTCTCTCCCCATTGGACGCCGGCGCCAGCGCGGCGGGTTCGCCATCTCTCATACTGAGGCGCGCAATCCCAAACCCTAGAACCAGACCCACGGCGAGCACGCTGGGAATAATTAGTTTTGACTGCTTTATCATAATGCCTCTCCCGAGAGGTAAAGAAGAACGGCTTGCGCCTTTGTTTTATCGACACTCACCTTCACCAGCCGCAATTGCGTATCGAACTCGGCAAGCTGCGCACGAATGAGATCAGCAAAAGGCGCCAGGTCATTCTGATAGGCGCTGCGCGCCGCTTGCGCATTTTGATTCGCCGTTTTTAGAATGGTTTTTCGAAACAGCGCCTCGCGTTCACTCAATTTGCGCCAATTGGCGTATTCCTCCGCCAGCATACGGTTGAGTTGGCGCAACCGGTCAGTGCGGTTATAGCGCGATGCGGAAGCGTCTAGTTTTGACGCGGACAGATTGCGGTCTTGACGATTTTTAGTGAACAGCGGCACGTCCAGGAACAGCATGGCCGTTGCAAAATTCTCCCGGTCCCGGCCCAGTATATCTGCGCCGCTGCGTAAGCCATAAGTCAGATCAACGCGAAATTGAGGTTTATACGCCTCCCCCGCGAGAGCGACATCGCGCTCGGAAACGCGCACTGCGGCGTCGGCGGCAATCATTTGCGGATGCGCGATCAATCCGCTTGCGATGAGCGCAAGGGGTTTAATTTCAGGCAAGGCCGGCATGCGCGCCGGCAAATCGCGCGCAGCTTCCCCCGCCCCGATCCATTGCGCCAGCGCCGCGCGGGACGCCGCAATCTCCCGATCAATCTCGATCAGGTGGTCGTCTATCAAAGCGCGTTCTAACTCGGCGCCTATAAGGTCCTGTTGATTTTGTTTACCCGACGAATAAAGAGATTCGATAGCCTCGGTCAGATCGCTCAAAGCCTGGCGCTCCTCTTGCGCAATCCGGCGAGCCTCAAGCCAATAATAGAGTGAAAGCCAAGCTTCGCGGGTTTGAAGACCCACCTGCCCCATGCGATCCTGCTTTTTCGCTCTCTCGACGTCGGCAAGGCTTTTTGTGCGCTCCGATTGGATCGGCAAAGTCCGGCCGCGCGGGATGACCTGTTGAACGCCCATCTGAATTTGGGTCATGTTCTCTTTTCTGAGCTTAAAGCTGCGCGCCGGAAGATTAACAACGCCGACTTTCACCATAGGGTCGGGCCATTGTTTGGCGGCAATGGCGCGCTCGTCTTGCGCGCGGGCTTTTGCCTGAAGCGCCTCG
>JAJFIM010000147.1 GCA_021774995.1 Alphaproteobacteria bacterium
GAGGGGCAAAGTATCTTCTTCATCCAGTGGGACGATATAATCGGGGTGGGTGATCTGAATTTCGTCTTGATACCGGGCTACATGCCCGCTCACGAGCCGGATTTCACCTTCGGGGAGCACGCGCTTGAGATAGTCCACATGGGGGTGGAAGAACACCAGGGTCAAATACCCCGTATCATCAAAGCACCTAACCTTGTAAGGCAAGCGTTTCGTGGCGGCGGGAATATGCTTATCCACGGTGATCTTTATGGTGGCTATACTGCCTTCCTCCGCCGCAATCACTTTGGGGCGGGTGCTGCGATCAATGAGGTTGATGGGCAAATGCCAAAGGAGATCGGCGATAAGGGGACCCGCCGCGCGCTCAATGAGAGGCGCCAAGCGCTTGCCCACGCCGGGCAGCGATAAAGGCGTGTCAAATAGTGGAAAAAGGATCTCTGGTCGCATAAAAAGATACGTATAACGCTTTGCAGTGGGTCAATAAATCTGGCTCAATAGTAACACAGGAAAGAGTGGATCTCACCCCATGGATGAACGCCGCAAGCGCCTTTATTATCAGGCCTGTCACCGGGGCATGAAAGAGGCTGACCTGATATTAAGTCGGTTTTCCGATACATATTTGCGCGCGATGACTGACGGTCAACTCGATCAGTTCGAAGACCTGCTCAACGCCCCGGACCAAACTCTCTTCGCCTGGTTGACCGGGCATGAGGCCGTGCCCCCGCGCTTCGACACCGAGGTCATGACTATGCTGAAAGCCTTTGAATTCCAGGGTAAACTATAGGTAGAATACGCCCCCTATGAGTGTCGAAAGAGGAATATAGGAACTTGAAAAGCGTTTCATTTTGGTTGGTTTTATTTCTCCTCTTGGCGCCCAGTTCCGTCCAGGCGGCGGGAAGCACGGTGCGCGATTTCAACGCGGCCTATACAGCGTCCCAAGCGGCGCTGGCAAAGAATGATCATCTTGCCGCGATAAACCACACCGAAGAAGCGTTTCGCATCCACAAAGAATTGTTCGGCCCGCAAACGCGAGACGGCGCCGCCCTCAGCCTAAACCTCACCCGGCTTTATGGGGCCACGGAGAGGTGGACAAACGCGGTTTTGGCTGCTGAAGAAGGCGTGCGCATTGTCGAGGCATTAGGCGGCGAAAATGATTCCGCGCTCGCGTCTTTGCTCTATGAACTGAGCACCGGGCAAATCGAACTCGACCAAAATGATCAAGCTGTAGAAACGTTGAAACGCGCTTTGGCGATCATTAATAAAGGCCCCTCTATTCCCGCTGATTTGCGTGGCGATATCTATTTTGCATTGGGTAAGATCGACTATGATAACGAGGATGCGCGGGCTTTACGCAAACATGCTACAGCGGCCAAGGATGCCTATGAGGAAGCCTATGGGCCTGCTTCCTATCAGGTTGGCACTGCGCTTTTTCAGTTAGGCGCGGCGGCTCAAATGAACAGAAAGTATAGTGCGGCGTTTCGGCATTATCGGGCGGCTATGACGATCTTGGAATCTACGCGCTCGGCTAAAGATCCTCTTTTCGATACAATACGCATCGGCCTGGCAAATTTGGCAAATCATTTGAATGAGTCTGAGGAATTTCAGAATTATGTGGATCAAATCAACTCGTCAACATTGAATAGGAACCAAGCAACGCCAATCCTGAGAGTGCCGCCTCTGTATCCGGCGAGAGCTGCAAACATGGGAAATGAAGGATGGGTGTTGTTAGAATTTACGATAACCAAGACCGGCGATGTAAAAGACATAAAAGTTGTCGACTCAGATCCCCCGGGTGTATTCGATAAATCTGCCATGACAGCCCTGAAGAAGTGGAAATATGCTGCGAAAAAAGTAAGCGGCAACCCCGTCGAACAATACGGCATGCAGCAACTTATCACCTATGAATTTGAAAACTAACATGGTGAGGTTAGGTGGCTGCGGATCGTCTTTCGGCTACGTATAGAAAGTTTGATGAAAAAAATTCTGCTCTCACTTCTTGTTGTTGGCTGTTTGGGTTCACCCTCCACCGCAGAAATTTCCTCGCAGATGCAAGAGCAGTTGCAAAGACATCCATGTAATAGCGTCAATCCGGATCGGGCGATTAGCGGTTGCACTAACTTTATTAAAGGTCCTGATGCTCATCTAGAATCCAAAGCTTGGGCCTACGCCAAGCGCGCTAATGCGTACACTAAACTGGGTCAATACCGTTCAGCTATTCAAGACCTTGATAAAACGCTGCAAAATTATCCAGATTCCTTTCACGCCCATCAGCAGCGCGGAAGGGCGCATTTTTATCTTGGTAATTTTCCGGCCGCCGCTCAAAGTTTTGATTCGGTTTTGAGCAGCCGCGCCAAGAACCCATTTGATGCTTTATGGCGCTATCTGGCTCTGGAGCGCGCAGGGGGAAATGGACGCCCTCTTTTGCAAAGCGACGCCGCCAAATTTGAGTTGAAGGAATGGCCCGGCCCCATCATAGAAATGTTTCTAGGCCAAAGAAGTCCGGAGAGTATGCTCGCAGCGGCGCGGGCGAATGCGGCGCAGCTCAAAAGCGAAAACCTGTGCGAGGCTGATTTCTATATCGGCCAATATCATTTGCTGCGCAATGAGATTCCCGCCGCGAAGAATGCCTTTCGGCAGGCGCTCGAAACAAACGCCTATACCTTTGTTGAGTATCGCGGCGCCTATGAAGAGCTCAAGCGCCTGGGCGAAACGTTCCCAGCGGATGATCCGCGGCTCAAGGTTTTGTTGCCGCAAGGGGTCAAGTGAGCCCTTGATCTTCCGGCTTCGCTGAAAGCCTTTGAATTTCGGGGCAAATCATCATACACCTAGCGTCCCTCACTTTTATGTTGGACAGGGTGTGTGAGCGTACTTCTCCAAAGCATTGATATTAAAAAGATAATCGACTTTCCCGGCCGGTTGACTCTGGCCGCAATCCCGGAGGGCGTTGATGCGCTTATCCTCGGGGATCTGGCGCGGGCGCGGGGCGGGGTGACGGTCTTTGTGGCGCGGGACGATGCGCGCGCCGCCGTTATGGGGAACGCCCTGTCTTTTTTTGCGCCTGAGATCGAACAGGTGAGTTATCCCGCCTGGGATTGTCTGCCTTATGACCGGGTGTCGCCAAAATCGGAAATTGTCAGTCGCCGCATGGCGTGCTTGAGCGCGCTGGTAAACCGCCAGGGCGGTGCGCCTTTGGTGATATTGACTACCGTGAACGCCGTGCTCCAAAGGGTTCCCCCGCGCGGCGCCATTGCAGAATCGTCGCTTTTTATCCGCCCCGGAAATGTTCTGGAACTTGAGTCTTTGCTGGCGTTTTTGGCGCGCAGCGGCTACCGGCGGATTGGAACCGTGCGCGAACCGGGTGAGTTTGCGGTGCGCGGCGGGATCATCGATGTCTTTCCGCCGGGTCACGCCTGGCCCATGCGGGTCGATATGTTCGGCGACAGTGTGGAATCACTGCGCACTTTCGATCCCGAAACCCAGCGCACGCTGGGTCAGCAGGATGACTTGCGCCTTGATCCGGTGAGCGAAGCACTTTTGACGGATCAGGCCGTCACGCTCTTTCGCAGCCGCTATGTGGCCGCCTTCGGCGCGGTGACTGACGATGACCCGTTATATGAGGCGATCAGCCAGGGACAACGTTATGCCGGGATGGAGCATTGGCTGCCGCTTTTCCACGAACATCTGGATTCTTTCTTTGATTATTTGGGCGAGGGCGCCCTGATTGCTTTCGATCATTTAGCGGAAGAGGCGCGCCAAAGCCGCCATGATCTTGTCCAGGATTATTACGAGGCGCGGGCGGAAGCAATGAGCGCGCCCCAGCCCCAAGGTCTGTCTTCTACGTCTTACAAACCACTTGAACCTCAACAGCTTTACCTGACGGAGGGTGAATGGAAGGAGACATGCGACCAATTTTCGGTGCGCGTTTTCAACCCGTTTCAGATACCAGACGGCGCCGACATGGTGGATGGCGGGGCGCGGGTGGGGCGGAACTTTTCCGCAGAACGGGCGGGGCAAGGGGTCAATGTCTTTGACGCGGTGACGGAGCATGTCGGCGCCCTTCAAAAAAACGGCAAGCGTACTTTTGTCGCCTGCTGGAGCGCCGGGTCGGCGGACCGCATGTCGGGCGTTTTATCAGACCACGGATTGAAATCTCTCAATATTGTAAAAAACTGGACGGAGGCGCAAGTCCTTCCGCGCGGCGTCACTGGCGTGATCATGCTGGGTCTGGAGCATGGGTTCGAAACGCAAGATATCGCGGTCATCGGCGAGCAGGATATATTGGGCGACAGGCTTGTCCGTTCTGCCGGCAAATCGAGAAAAGCCTCGCAATTCATTGCCGAAGCCACGCAATTGTCGCAACGCGATCTTGTGGTGCATGTGGATCACGGCATTGGCCGGTATGAGGGGCTGGAGACCGTGCATGTGACGGGCGCGGCGCATGATTGCCTACTGATTGTCTATCAGGGCG
>JAJFIM010000148.1 GCA_021774995.1 Alphaproteobacteria bacterium
GGGCGCATAATTAAACGACTCGCTTTAAATGCGCCGGGTGTGCTAGACGGTGGGTTACCTCGCGTTGCACCGGTCACGTATTACCGGCGCTGGGGAGATTGGCCGCTTCTGGTATTGTTCTTAGGGTTTTTGAGTTTGGGATTTGCTGTGACTAGGCGGTCATAGTGTGTGGCGTCAGCAGTTAAAAACATATAACCACTTGTTTTAGAGTGATAAAATACTATTTGTATCATATGCATGATAAGCTATTGTTGACGCATAACATCAACGCTCATCAATTAACAGGAAGAAGAGCGGTTGCGTAAAAATACGCTCATAGGTGGAAACGACCTGCAGTTTAGGCGTGTATCTAAAGCCTTTTCAAGGGCAGATGACTTAAAACGTCATCGCACCCATCATCTTAAATAAAGTGAGATCACATTGATTAAGAAAACCCCGAATCCAATCGACGTCCATGTGGGTAGCCGGGTCCGGCTGCGCCGCATGTTGGTGGGCATGAGCCAGGAGAAACTTGGCGAAAAGCTTGGACTGACCTTTCAGCAGATTCAAAAATATGAAAAAGGGGCCAACCGGATCGGCGCCAGCCGCTTGTTCCAGATCGCTCAGATTCTGGGCGTTCCGGTGCAGTTTTTCTTTGATGATATGGCCGCCGGAACCAATCCTTTAGACGAAGGGTTTGGGGAGGCTGAATCGACCCCCTTTGTCATGGATTTTGTCAATAGTTCAGAAGGGTTGCAGCTTAATAGAGCTTTCACC
This sequence comes from Alphaproteobacteria bacterium, assembly GCA_021774995.1. Classification (GTDB taxonomy): domain Bacteria; phylum Pseudomonadota; class Alphaproteobacteria; order SMXP01; family SMXP01; genus JAJFIM01. The sequence goes on from JAJFIM010000148.1 coordinate 757, forward strand.
AACATTTCCGATTCCAAGGTCCGCAAACGCCTGCTTGATTTGATTAAGAGCCTGAGTGTGGAGGCGTAAAGGCGGCTCGCCGTAAGGGTCGGCTTCGCGGGTCAAGCAAAGACCGCTTTCAAACCGCCGGCGCCTGTGGCCGCGTTAATACCCCTTGACCGTCGGTGAGAATTTTTGCGACAAGAATGCGCGCCTGATGGCGTCGGTGAGGGCGTGCATGGCGCATAGCCTCTCATCTATGGGATATCTTACCGACAAAAGGGGCTTTGAGGATCGTGCGCCAGGGAACATATTTATTTACCAGTGAAAGCGTGTCGGAGGGCCATCCCGACAAAATCTGCGATCGGATTTCCGACGCTGTTGTCGACGCGTATCTTGCCGCGCAGCCCGATGCGCGGGTTGCCGTTGAAACGCTGGTCACCACCAACAAAATTGTTCTGGCTGGGGAAGTGCGGGGACCGGCGTCAATAAGTTCCCAACATCTGGAAGAGTTGGCGCGCGCGGCAGTGCGCGACATTGGCTATGAACAGGATGGGTTTCACTGGAAAAATGCGGAAGTCGATGTGTGGGTTCACGCCCAGTCCGTCGATATCGCGCAAGGGGTGGATGCGGCGGGCAACAAAGACGAGGGGGCGGGGGATCAAGGCATTATGTTCGGCTATGCCTGCCGGGAAACGGATGAGCTCGCGCCCGCGCCGTTGCATTATTCACACCGCATTTTGCAAGAGCTGGCCAGGGTGCGCCATGGCGACGCCAATTCGCCGCTTGGGCCAGATTCCAAAAGTCAGATTACATTGCGCTATGAAGACGGCGCGCCCGTGGCCGTCACGTCCCTCGTCGTGTCCACGCAACATGCTGAAAACGCGTCGCAAGAGGAAATACGCGAGATTGTCCGTCCTGTCGCGCTGGATGTTTTGCCTGAGGGGTGGATGTGCGGCGAAGAGGCGTTTTATGTTAATCCCACCGGTAAATTCGTGATTGGCGGGCCTGACGGCGATACGGGACTGACGGGCCGTAAAATCATTGTTGATACTTATGGCGGCGCGGCGCCCCATGGCGGGGGCGCGTTCTCCGGTAAAGACCCCACGAAAGTCGATCGCTCAGCGGCGTATGCGGCCCGCTATCTGGCAAAGAATGTGGTGGCGGCCGATCTTGCTGATCGTTGTACGATCCAATTATCTTATGCGATTGGCGTCTCCCACCCTCTGTCGATCTATGTGGATCTCCACGGCGGGGGCCGCGTTGATGAAGTGGCGTTGGCCAAGGCGTTGCCGGAGATCATGGATCTCAGCCCGCGGGGCATCCGGGAGGATTTTGATGTTAACCGGCCGATTTACGCCCGCACGGCGGCTTATGGTCATTTTGGCCGTACGCCGGAAGATGATGGCGGGTTCTCATGGGAAAAACGCGATCTGACGGAAGCTCTGAAAAGCGCGCTGTCCTGACGCGCCGGGAGTAGAGCGGCGATGGGCGTTCCGGTCTCTCAGCGCCAAACCCGGCGCCTTTATGGGCGCCGCCAGGGCCACCGGTTGCGCCCGCGCCAAGCTGAACTCGTCGAAACGCTCCTTCCCCGTCTGTCCGTATCTCTCGATGCGCCGCTCGATTTAGAGCCCGTGTTTGGCGCCGGGGCTGAGATCTGGTTTGAAATCGGGTTTGGCGCCGGTGAGCATTTATGCGCCCAGGCCGCCGCCCATCCTGAGGTCGGTCTGATTGGCGCTGAACCTTATCTTAACGGGGTGGCCAGCCTGTTGGCCCGCATTGAGCGTGAAGCGCTCTCCAATATCCGCATTTTGAAAGGGGACGCCCGCGCCCTGTTAGATATGATGGCGCCCGCCTCACTGGCGCGCGCGTTTTTACTGTTTCCCGATCCATGGCCGAAAAAGCGCCACGCGCGGCGCCGCTTCATCACGCAAGAGACGCTTGACCGCCTGGCCTTTGTCTTGAAGGACGGCGCTGAGTTCAGGGTGGCGACGGATATCGATGATTATTGCGCCTGGACGCTGGCCCATCTGACGGCGCACGCCAGTTTTGAATGGCGCGCCGCGCGCCCCGCCGATTGGCGCGCGCGCCCCGCTGATTGGCCTGAAACGCGGTATGAAATGAAAGCGAAGGCCGCGGGCCGCTCGTGCGTTTATCTGACGTTTCGGCGCACTCCCAGGGAGGCGCCCCGCTAACACAAGGATTTACTTCTGGAAGGGGACGCGTTACAGATGGGGCGCTTAACGTTTAATTGAATTTGGGGAGTGGGCTTCGGCCCACTTTTTTGTTGGCCGATGATACTGATTGAGATCGCGGATAGGATCCGTCCGATGATTGAAGCCATGGGATTTGAGCTTGTGCGCGTCAAAACAAGCGGCGGACGGGTGAAAACCCTTCAAGTTATGGTGGAGCGCGGCGATGGGTCGCTGAGCGTGGAGGATTGCGCCGAGGTTAGCCGCACCCTCTCGACTTTTTTGGATGCGGAAGATCCGGTGCAGGGCGACTATGTCTTGGAAGTGTCCTCGCCGGGCATCGACCGGCCTTTGGTGAAGCGCGCAGATTTCGAACGTTTTGCGGGGCATGAGGCGAAGATTAAATTGCGCCAGCCCCTTGAGGGACGGAAAAGATTTGTCGGCGCCCTCTTGGGGGTGGAAGGCGACAATGTGACTTTGACTTTGAGGGAGAGGTCAGGGACCCCGGGGCAGACAATTCAACGCCTGCCCCTCGCCCTGATAGAAGAAGCGAAACTGATTTTAACGGACGCCCTGATTGAGCGCCACCTGAAGGCCAATAAATCAAAGCCGCGCCAGAGCGCTTGATAAACATAAGAGTGAGTATGAGTGGCCCTTAAACTTGGGCACATTAGGAACTGACAGGAGTTAAAGATAAGATGTCCAATGCGGCCGTGAGCGCCAACCGTCTCGAACTGCTTCAGATAGCGGATGCGGTGGCCCGGGAAAAATCCATTGAAAAATCCGTCGTGATCGGCGCCATGGAAGACGCCATTCAAAAGGCTGCGCGTTCGCGCTATGGCCAAGAGAACGATATTCGCGCCGAGATTGATCCCAAAACCGGCGAAACCAGACTCTATCGTTTGTTGAATGTGGTTGAGGATGTGGAAAACGATTCGACCGAGATTTCTTTAGCGGACGCCACAAAGAGAAATCCGGCGGCGCAAATAGGCGATTTCATTTCCGAAAACCTGCCGCCGGTTGATTTTAGCCGGGTGGCGGCGCAGACAGCCAAACAGGTCATTGTGCAGAAAGTGCGCGATGCGGAGCGTGAACGTCAGTACGAAGAGTATAAAGATCGCGTGGGCGAGATTGTGCACGGCGTCGTGAAACGCACCGAATACGGCAATGTCATTGTCGACCTGGGCCGGGCGGAGGCGATCGTGCGCCGCGATGAATTGCTGCCGCGCGAAGCATTCCGCAATGGCGACAGGGTGCGCGCCTATGTTTATGACGTGCGCCGCGAGCAAAGGGGGCCGCAGATCTTTTTGTCGCGCAATCATCCGCAATTCATGGCGCGCCTCTTTGCGCAGGAAGTGCCGGAGATCTATGACGGCATTATCGAAATCAAATCGGTGGCGCGCGATGCGGGAAGCCGCGCGAAAATCGCCGTGCTGTCCAATGACGGGTCCATTGATCCGGTGGGCGCGTGCGTCGGCATGCGCGGCAGCCGCGTGCAGGCGGTTGTCAATGAGCTGCAGGGCGAGAAAATCGACATCATCCAATGGTCGCCCGATGCGGCAACCTTCATCGTCAATGCGCTGGCGCCGG
>JAJFIM010000149.1 GCA_021774995.1 Alphaproteobacteria bacterium
GCCGCGCCGTCGACCATTGGATTTATTGCCGACTGCCGCGCCCATTAAAACGATCCCTCATCAGCCTGGCGCGACAAGATGCCGGAAAAATCATCCGCAAATCCCTCAAGGCGCGTCGCATACCGGTTAATATCCGTACTGAATTTATTGTAGGCCATCACGGCCGGGATAGCCGCCGCCAACCCCAGAGCCGTCGCAAACAACGCTTCGGCAATGCCGGGCGCGACAACCGCCAGATTGGTGTCGCGGCTGATGGCGATCGACTGGAAAGAATTCATAATCCCCCACACCGTTCCGAACAGACCGACGAAGGGGGCCACAGACCCGACCGTGGCGAGAAAACTCATATAGCGCTCAAGGCGCCCCAATTCTTTGTTGATGGTGGTGTTCATCACCCGGTCAACGCGGTCCTGTACGCCCGGCGTAAAATCGCCGGCGGCTTCCACCGAGCGCTTCCATTCCCGCATGGCCGCTCTGAACACCATGGCCATGGGATGGTCCGCTTTTTGCCCCAATGAGCGATAAAGTTCATCCAAAGGACGGCCGGACCAGAACGTGTTTTCAAAACGATCAGCCTTGCGCCGGGCCCGGCAAACCGCCAGCCATTTATCGATCATGATCGCCCATGACCAAACCGACGCCAGCACCAAGGACACCATCACGGTTTTAACGGCTGCATCCGCTTTCAAAAATAACGACCACAAAGAAAAATCCAACGCTTGCGGAGCGTTCATGCCCTCGGCGATTATCGTGGCATCCATAATTTACTCTTTCCCCTGAGATCCCCGCCGTTTTATCAGCTTGACGCAAGCGATTTTGGGCGGGGCAAGATAGTCCGCTAAATGTGTCGAAACTAGGGCGCGCGCCCTGCGCCGCGGCCAGACGTCAAACCATAAATACTGCATAGATTTTCAGCATTGGCTAAGCGCCCCTCCAACGAAACGCAAAAACCTTTTCTTATGGTTAACGCGTGGTGGAAACGCTGGCGTGCCCCACAAGTTTTTCGCGAATTGCAGCCGGAATGCGCACGGGGCGGCCATTTGGCGTCAGGCACGCCGCTTGAACCTGCCCCCTCACCAGATCCACGCCGCCGCGTTTCACCGCCTGGGCGGCAAAAAGGCGCGCGCCGGTTGCCCGCGTATATGTAGTGTGCACTTCCAAAACATCATCAACGCGCGCCGGTTTTAAATAATCAATCTCTACACGAATGATCGTCCATGCCGCCGGGGCGCCGTCGCCCAGCGTCTCGTCGTGAAGCGCACCCAGCAAGCGCAAAAACTCGCTGCGCCCGCGCTCAAAATAACGCAAATAATTGGCGTGATAAACAATGCCCGTAAAATCAGTATCTTCGTAATAGACCCGGATGGGAAGAATATGAACGCCGTCCCGGAAAAAACCGGCTTCAGGTTGATCACTCATCACTCTGCTCCATGTGTAAACCGAGCGCCCCCTGACCGCCATCCGCTGCAATCTCCCTGGGCGCCTCCAAGCCCATATGCGCGTAAGCCGCCTCCGTCGCCAGTCGCCCGCGGGGGGTGCGTAAAATAAAGCCTTGTTGAATGAGATAAGGCTCCACCACTTCTTCCAGCGCATCGCGCGCTTCGCTCAGCGCCGCGCTCAATGTCTCAATACCGACGGGCCGGCCGCTGAACTTCACCATCAATGTGTTGAGATAGCGGTGATCCATGGCGTCCAGTCCCCGGCCATCCACTTCCAACCGGGTCAAAGCACGGTCCGCAATGGCGGCGTCAATGGTCCCCGCTTTTTCAACAAGCGCGAAATCGCGCACCCGCCGCAACAAGCGCCCCGACACGCGCGGCGTGCCGCGGGCGCGGCGGGCTATTTCTCCGGCGCCGTCCGCGGCCAGATGCATGTCCAGCACGCGCGCGCCGCGGGCGACAATTTTTTCCAAATCGCTGAACTCGTAATAATTCAACCGGACCGGAATTCCGAACCGGTCGCGCAAAGGCGTGGTGATCAACCCTTGCCGCGTTGTAGCGCCCACCAGGGTGAAGGGCGGCAGATCAATCCGCACCGAGCGCGCGGAAGGTCCCTCGCCGATCATCAGATCGAGCTGAAAATCCTCCATCGCCGGGTAAAGAACTTCCTCAACAACCGGGGAGAGCCGGTGAATCTCGTCGATAAAAAGCACATCGTGAGGCTCTAGATTGGTCAGCAGCCCCGCCAGGTCGCCCGCCTTTGAGATCACCGGCCCGGAACTCGCCCGAAAGCCGACCCCTAATTCCCGAGCGATGATCTGCGCCAGCGTGGTTTTACCCAATCCCGGCGGCCCGGAAAAAAGCACATGATCCAGCGCTTCACCGCGCGCCTTTGCCGCCTCAATAAAAACGGTGAGATTGTCGCACGCCCGGCGCTGACCCGTAAAATCGCTCAGCGTTTGCGGCCGCATATGCGCCTCCAACGCGTCATCTTCCTGAAGATCCGCCGCGACCAGCCGATTGTCGGGAAGCGCAGTCATGAAGCAATCTCCTGCAAGGACTGTTTGATCAACACATCCAAGGGCGGGTCTTCGTCCAGGCGGGCATAGACCGCCATCACCGACTGACCGGCGCGCACCTCATTATACCCCAGATTGACCAAAGCCGAGATGGCGTCATTGCGCAAAACCATGTCGCTTAAGCCCTCCCGGCGCTCAGCGCCGGGCGCGGCGCCGCTGGTGGGCGGGGTGAAGGCCCCCCCTGTCAGAGCGGAGCCCGGCAATGGTTTGTCCTTCAATTCGGCGACAATGCGGGCAGCCAATTTCGGGCCGACGCCGGACGCCCGCGAAAGGGAAGTTTTTTCTTGCAAAACAAGAGCTTGGTGCAGCTCAGTCGGGCTCAGAACATCGAGAATGGCCAAAGCCGCCTTTGCGCCCACCCCTTGAACTGTCTGAAGATGGGCAAACCATTGTTTTTCCAATGGATGGACAAAACCATAAAGACGGATGAAATCCTGGCGCAACACCGTATCGATATAAAGCGTCACTTGTCCGCCCGCTCTGGGCAGGGCCGCCAGAGTGCGCGCCGAACACGCAACCTCATACCCCACGCCGCCGACATCTATGAGAGCATGACCTGCGCTCAGACTATCGAGAAGTCCTTTGAGCTTACCGATCATTGAGCCGCCTGCTTTTTTTGTGATGGATAAGACGTTATACGGTCCCGCCGGGCGGCAAAACCATGATGCGCATGACAAATCGCAATGGCCAGGGCGTCCGCCGCATCCGCCCCCGCAATGCCGATCCCCGGCAAGAGCACATCGACCATATGCCGCACTTGTTCTTTATCCGCATGGCCCGCCCCCACGACCGCCTTTTTAACCAGATTGGGGGCGTATTCATCGACGCTGAGGCCCGCGCGCGCCGGCGCCAGCAGGGCCATGGCGCGCGCCTGGCCCAATTTGAGTGTTGATTCCGCATTCTTGTTGACAAAAGTGCATTCAACAGCCGCTTCCTGCGGGCTGTGGGCCGCCAACACCTCATTCAGACCCTCGAACAGCTCAGCCAGGCGAAAAGCCAAATCCTTGGTCGCATTTGAGCGTAAAGCGCCATTGGCGACATGGATCAGGCGGTTGCCGTCACTTTCAATCACGCCCCAGCCCGTGGAGCGCAAACCCGGATCAATCCCAATGACTCGCACGGATCGGCGCATAGCTTAAATATAACATCCCATAAGAGTGCAACGCGTCACGCGGTCAGCTTCGCCAGCTCCGAATCGGACACGTCAAAGTTAGCATAAACGTTTTGCACATCCTCATTGTCATCCATTGCATCGAGAAGCTTGAACAATTTAACGGCCGTCTCTCCCGCTACTTCGATTGTGTTTTGCGGTTTCCAAATGGCCTTGGCGCTTTCCGCTTCGCCAAAGCGTTTCGTCAGCGCCGCATTCACCTCATGCAAGTCATCCAGCGCGCAAAAAAGATCATGACCCTCTTCGCCGGACACGACATCCTCGGCGCCCGCTTCAACCGCCCCATCCAATACGCTGTCCGCATCGCCGATATCCAGCGGGTAGTGAATACACCCAACCCGGTCAAACATGAAAGAGACCGAGCCCGTCTCGACCATATTGCCGCCATGCTTGGTGAAGCAGGAGCGCACGGTGCCGGCTGTCCGGTTTTTGTTGTCGGTCAGCGCTTCAACCAAGAGACCGACGCCGCCTGGACCGAACCCTTCATAGCGAATTTCCTCGTAGGATTCAGCATCCCCGCCCTGGCTCTTCTTGATGGCCCGGAGAATATTATCTTTGGGCATGGAGTTGGAGCGCGCCTCTTGAATTGCCAGACGCAGGCGCGGATTGCTGTCGGGATCGGGCAGACCCATTTTTGCCGCAACGGTTATCTCTTTTGAGAGGCGGGAAAAAAGCTTGGAGCGCTTGGCGTCTTGCGCGCCCTTGCGATACATGATGTTTTTGAATTTGGAATGACCCGCCATGGAGTGCCTCCGTTAACCTTTACCTGCCGAAAAGCCTTAAACCTCAACTAAAGTATGGTGCATCATTAATCATGTCGCGTCCCCCCTGGCAAGGCGCGCGCCCGATTAACCGTGATAAATGATTTCCCTAACGCGCGCGGGGTGGTAAGACTGCTCAGGTGGATGGGTTGGGGCGCCAGAGCACTCCCCCAGATGGGAAGGTTTTTTAGATCGTGAGCGAAATCCAAGAAGGGGCGGCAAATGCGGCCATTGTCGGCTTAAGCAAAGTCATGGACGCTTTCTATGAAGCCGAAGCGGGTATGCGCGTGGGCCGGGCGGCTCTTCTTGTCCGAGCCTATAGCTTTCAAGTTGCGGCCATCGCCAATAACATTGATCGCCGCGCCGCGCAGGACGCCGCCGGCGCCGATCAACTACCTCCCGCACCGCGTTCAACGCCCCCGTCGCGCGCCGCAAATTCTTAATCCGAAAACCGCGCGGCGCCGGCCAGACGCCCGCCAATCTGAATTGCCTCAATGGATGCGGCCAATCCCGACGGCGCCGTTTCAACCAAGGTTCCGCAAAGCGTCACATCGCCATTGGCCGGCGTGAACCGCCCCATATGCATTTTATGGGTAAAGCGGGCAAGGGACGCTTCTTTGTCCATGCCGATCACGGAATTATAATCGCCGCACATGCCCGCATCGGTCTGATAGGCTGTGCCGCCCGGCAGGATTTGACAATCGGCCGTGGGCACATGGGTATGCGTGCCCACCACGAGGGAGGCGCGGCCATCGGCAAAATGTCCCATGGCCATTTTCTCCGATGTGGCCTCGCCGTGAAAATCGAGCACAATCGCGTCCGCCACCTCGCCCAGCGGACATTGGCTAAGCTGCGCTTCCACAGCGGCAAACGGGTCGTCCATGGAGGCGGGCATAAAAACCTGGCCCATGGCGTTCAAGACCATGACCCGCGCGCCGCTGTGCGCCGTCAGCAATGAAGCGCCGCGCCCCGGCGTTTGAGCCGGGTAATTCATCGGACGTAAAAGCCGCGGTTCATCGTTGATGAAATCAAAAACTTCGCGTTTATCCCATACGTGATTGCCGCTGGTCAGCGCATCAACGCCGGCGGCGAAGAGGTCATCGCATATGGAGCGCGTGATCCCGGCCCCTCCGGCGGCGTTTTCGCCATTAGCGATGACGAAATCTATGGAACGCGCGGCGCGCAACTCCGGTAAATGGTCGATCACCGCTTCACGCCCGCCACGCCCGATAAGATCGCCTAAAAACAAGATCTTCATAAAGTCCTCTAACTTTTGACGCGGTGCGCTTCGCGTTCCGTCACAATCCAATCGAGCGGCTGGTCATGGCGCTCGCTTGGCAACGCCCCCTCAACCTCCTGGCCCGCAAACCCCAAACCCACCGCCAATACCGGCCCGCGAAGGCGCAGGGCGCTCAGAGCCCTATCATAAAACCCATGACCATATCCAAGCCTGTGACCCGCCCGGTCAAAAGCCAGTAGCGGAACCAAGACCACATCAGGCGTCACTTGCGGCGCAGTTTCTAAAGGTTCGCAAATGTCAAAGCCTGCGCGTTTCAACGCCGCACCCGGCGACCAGCACCGGAACAAAAGAGAACGCTCCTTCATTCCCGCCACCGGCAAAGCGCACTCCATTCCCTTAGCCGCGCACCATTCCAGCAGCGGAACAGGGCTGATTTCCGATTGATGCGGCCAATAGCCCGCCACAATCTGGTTTTCTTGCGCCAGCGCCGCCGCCGCAAAAATAGTTGCAAGCGCCTGCGCAGATTTACCCCCCGCGCGGTCCGCCAATAGGGCGCGTCTTTGCTTTGCCCATAGCCGGAGAGCCGCTTTATCCCCGTTTGAGGGTTGAGAGGATTGCTCATTCATGGCTGCACCCCGGTCAAAAAACAGTGGCGCCGCGCATGCCGTTGGGAAAATGAACCCCCATAGAACCTGGAAAACCAGGTGGGCGCCGTGTGCCAAAGACCACGGTCCAAGGCAGGGACAGCTCCCTATGAGAATTTTAAGGTCCCTGGGAAACGATTCCCTGACGCACAAGGCAGCAACCACCAAGGGCTAAAATAGGCCCTTCGCTCCACTACGACAATGGGAAGATTAACTTTCTCAAATACACACAAATTTAATATGGTTATTTTAGTCTAAAATTGCGCCGAGAGCGATCAGCAACAAGGGGACGATTCGATGCGTATCGAAGGTTTAACCCCCGATATGGATTTGTATCGCGGGTATTTTAACGAGCTTTCCCGCGTCCTGGAAAGCCAGCAACGCGCTGACCGTCCATGCGTCGGTTGCGAACTGCTCTGCGGGCCGCATCAATCCCCCACTTGCGTATGCGCCTGCGCGCCCGATTGCCCCCACACGCTCAAACAAATGTCGTCAGAGGGGGAGCGCTATCCGATTGAGCCCGCGATCGCGCCGCTGGTTCACGCTTTCTTACGTCTTCGGGAACTGCGCCCCTGCTGGTCGTGCGAAGGGCACGGACCCGGAGCGGGCTCCGTGGCCCGTCCGCCAAGAGTTATTTTCTATGCGCGTTCCGCACTGTATCCGGCTCTGGTTGCAGAGGCCATAGCGACTATGCTCTTTCAAAAAAAGCTGTCGTGTCCCTGGGAAGTCGCCGTGACGCCGATTGGCAATATGTTGGACGCAAGTTACACCCTACAGCCTGACATAACCGGCGACAACGACCCGGCGCTCAGCCAATTGCAGACGGACGTTAAAGTCATCGCCGCCAATCTTTTGCCGGAGGTTTTGAACGCCGCGCGCAAGCACCAGAGCGAACTTCGCAAAGCGCTTCAGGGCGCAGCGTAACGCCTCGAAAAAGGCGTCTCCTGAAAAATTATCTGGCGGTTGCCTCGACCCGGGCGCTGACGTCCTCGATTTGCTTGGCCGCCGCTTCCAGAACATCCGCCAC
>JAJFIM010000150.1 GCA_021774995.1 Alphaproteobacteria bacterium
CGTTCAGACGGACACCCTGTTGCTATGGTTGGGGCCTGTGTTTTTTATCCTTATTGCTTTTACAATATTCACGCTTTATCTGCGCAAAGTAAAAGAGGGGTCTATCACCACCCCGCGCCCTTTATCGGCGGAAGAAAAAGATCTCCTGAAGCACGCCAAGGATGAGGCTTGAACATGCTTTGGTTTTTTTTCACTATCGGCCTTGGAATTGCTGCTATTTTTGCCGCATGGCCATTTTTGCGAACGGAATCGAAAAACCTCGAATCCGGCAACGGGCGCACGCGTCTTTACCAAAGACAAATTGACGAAATTGATAAAGAAGAATCTCAAGGTGTGATTTCCACACCTGAAGCAGAAGCCCTTCGGATTGAAGCTCAACGCCGGCTTCTCGCTGCATCACATGACAACCACCTGGAAAGGCAAGAGCAAGTGCCCTTATCTCGAACAACCACAGCATTTCTGATCACTGGCATGGTCATCGCCGGTGGTGTTGGTCTCTATATCGCAAAGGGCCGCCCGACCGCGCCCTCATCAAACCGCCCGCCTCTCCTCGCAACTCTTGAAGCTCAAACAAACACACAAGAAGCATCTCAGGTTGCCGGGAGTGTGGACAGCATGATTGACGGACTCACTGCCCGATTGAACGCCAACCCAGATGATGTCGAGGGATGGAGAATGCTCGGCTGGTCCTATTTCAACCTGGAACAATATAGCAATGCGGCAGATGCGTATGAACGCGCGGTTGCACTTGCACCGAATAATTCTGACTTTCAGTCAGCCTACGGTGAATCTCTGGTAATGGCTTCCGGCGGACTCGTCACCAACAAGGCATTAAAAGTATTTCAAGATGTGCGTATTCTCAATCCGGAAGATGCGCGTTCCCGATTTTTCGTCGGGCTATCAATGGATCAAGCCGGTGATTCTCATGGCGCTATTTCAGCTTGGATCGATATGATCAACACGGCGCCCACAGGCGCCGATTGGGTGTCGGGTTTGCGACAACGCGTTGTTGCGCGTGCAGCGGAAACGGGATTTAATATTGAAGGCCTTGTTGCGCTTGCGCCAGATCAACCATCATCCTCACCACCTCCCGGACCATCGGCTGAGCAAGTCAAAGATGCTATGGAAATGCCCGAAGATGATCGCCAAACCATGGTCGAAGGTATGGTCGCAAGACTTGATGCGCGCCTAAAAGAGAACCCCGACGATCCCGATGGCTGGATTCAGCTCATCCGCTCAAAGATGGTTCTTGGCCGACGCGCCGAAGCAGAGCAGGATCTGAAACTGGCGATCAATACTTTTAACAAAACGCCTGACACGAAAGCCCGAATTATCGCAGAGGCTGAAGCTTTGGGCGTGCGCGTTCGCTAAACCAATGTTCAACGAATCTCCTCTTATCTTTTATCTTCTCCTGCTTGGTGTCGTTCTTGCGATTTACCTTTTCCGCCGCCATCGTGCGTCCCAGAAGGCAAGCGCGACCTATGCCGCCGCCGCAGAGGCCGGATTGATCGAGCCGCCATCATTGCACCCTTTGATCGACCCTGTTGAGTGTCTTGGGTGTGGAACCTGCGCCAGCGCCTGTCCGGAAGGCAATGTCATCAGTATCATTCGAGGTAAGGCCGTACTCATTGAGCCCACGCACTGCATCGGCCACGGCGCTTGCGCGCAAGCCTGCCCGACAGGCGCCATTTCTCTCGTCTTCGGCACTGAGCAGCGCGGCATTGACATTCCCTTTGTCGGCGAAGATTTCCAGACTAACGTTCCGGGCCTGTATATCGCCGGTGAGCTTGGCGGCATGGGGCTTATTCGAAACGCCATCGAACAAGGCCGGCAGGCCATGGAAGCGATCCGGGCGGCGCTCGTAAATGAACAATCAAACTATCATGACACGTTCATTATCGGCGCCGGACCTGCCGGATTTGCAGCAACGCTGGCGGCAAAACAATTTGGTTTAGACAGCGTTACAGTCGAACAGGAAGCCCTTGGCGGGACAGTTGCCCATTATCCGCGCGGTAAGTTGGTTATGACAGCTCCCGTTGATTTACCTATTATAGGAAAAGTTAAAATCAAAGATCCGAGCAAGGAGCGCCTATTAGAGTTCTGGGACTCTGTAGAAAAGAAATCTGGCGTGTCTATTTGCTACGACGAACGCGTCACAGACATTAAGTCAATCCAAGGTGGTTTTGAGGTTCACACAACAAAAAATATATATAATACAAAAACTGTATTACTAGCCATCGGCCGGCGCGGAACGCCACGCAAACTTGAAGTGCCGGGAGAAGATCTTGGAAAGGTCGTCTACCGCATGATTGATCCTGAACAATATGCCGGTCGAAATGTTCTCATTGTTGGCGGCGGCGACAGCGCATTGGAAGCAGCGGCGGAGATTGGAGAACAACCTGGCTCCAAAGTCATCTTGTCCTATCGAAATGCCTCGTTTTCACGGGCGCGCCAACGCAATAGAGAAAAAATTGAAAAGTTCTCCGCTGACGGCACGGTTGAAGTTATCATGGAATCTTCAGTGCGTGAGATTGCCCCGGATCATATTGTGATAGAACAAAAAGGAGAAATTCACAAAGCTGCAAATGACGACGTGATCATTTGCGCCGGAGGTATTTTACCGACAATGTTTCTCAAGAGCATCGGCATCGAGGTCGACACCAAGTTCGGAACAGCGTGAACTGGACTGCTTGCCAGGGCTCGTGATGGGGTACATAAGAAGCGGCGGCGTTACCAGGGACAGGTCAGGAGAGTTTCTGTCCCATCTCAAACACGAGAGTGTAAAAATGAGAAAGAAATCCACAAAAAGGCGTATAGCGCCGCTTCTGCGTTATCTGAAATGATGGATTAACTTTAAGGGCGTAGCGATCACGGAAGAAAGAAATCCCCCGTATGAAGATCAGTAGCCGTGATGCCAATAAGGGTGATACTGTCGCCACCACCAAAGTCAATCTTAGTATCGGAGCCCACCTGAGTCGCCGCCGCTTGCACATCGGCAAAGGTGGTAATCCCGATCACATTCAGAGAAATCAGGTCATTACTGGCGGCACCGACCGTAAAATCCTGAATCGTATCAGCGCCATCCCCATTAGAAAAGATGAAAAAATCATCTCCTTGGCCACCGCTTAATGTATCATCTCCTTCTCCGCCGGAAAATGTGTCTTTCCCGCCCAAACCGAGCAGTATGTCATCTCCCTGACCCCCGATTAAGGAATTGAACCCGTTAGTGCCCTCAAGTATGTCATTAAAGTCAGAGCCTTTCAGCCCTTCGATTGAAGAGTAGGTATCGCCAGCGGCATCACCGGTATTAGATCCGGGTATTGTGAGTGACGCATTCACTCCGGCCGAACTCAATTCGTAGCTGGCATTATCAAAACCTATACCGCCATCTAGACTATCCGCACCCTCACCGCCAATTAATATGTCGCCACCGGTACCACCAAGCAAAGTGTCATCACCAGCGCCGCCTTGCAATTCATTTGCGGCGCCATCGCCCTCCAACAAATCATTAAAAGCAGAGCCAATGAGATTTTCTATGGACGTGTATATATCACCTGCCGCATCGCCGGTATTAGAACCGGGTGTGGTGAGTGACGCATTCACGCCCGCCGTACTCAACGCATAACTGGCAGCATCAACTTGTGCTCCACCATCAAGGCTGTCCGCCCCCGCGCCGCCGTTTAGCGTGTCGTTACCTTTGCCGCCCAAAAGCGTGTCATTACCCGCGCCGCCCTGAAGATCGTTTGCTCCGGCGTCACCCTCCAGCGTGTCATTAAAAGCAGTTCCGATAAGGCTTTCAATGGATGTGTATATATCACCTGCCGCATCGCCGGTATTGGAGCCTGGATTGATAAGGGAAGCATTCACACCACCTGCGCTCAACTCATAGCTGGCGGTATCAAATCCTAGGCCGCCATCAAGAGTATCGGCTCCTTCACCACCATTTAGTGTGTCCGCACCGCTGCCACCGACCAGGCTGTCAGTGCCACCCAGACCCAGCAGCATATCACGGCTTTGATGCCCAATGAGGGTATTGGCTGCACCATCACCTTCTAGCGTGTCATTAAAATTAGTGCCTGAAAGGCCCTCGATAGATGTGTAGACATCACCCGCTGCATCACCGGTGTTGGCGCCGGGCGTGGTGAGAGAGGCGTTGACAGCCGCCGTGCCCAGAATATTGTAACTGGCGAAATCAAAATCCGCACCACCATCGAGGCTGTCCGCCCCGGCGCCGCCATTCAGCGTGTCATTGCCGGAGCCGCCGATCAGAGTATCACTGCCGGCAAAGCCGAACAGCCAGTCAGCGCCAGAGCCCGCGCCGCCGTCAATTCTGTTGGCGCTATCATTGCCGCCCAGAAGATCATTAAAGGATGAGCCCAGCATGTTCTCAACGGAGGTAAAACTGTCGCCCAAAGCATCCCCGTTACTCAGAAAGCCAAATTTCTGGAGCGCCCACAGACCTGCGCCTGATGACGCATAGCTCGCCGTGTCCGTGCCCGTACCGCCATCAAGCGTATCACCACCCGCGCCGCCGATCAGCGTGTCAGCGCCTAACGCACCAGATAAAAGGTTGGCTGCGCTGTCCCCCTCTAGCGTGTCATCAAAGTCAGAACCGATGAGCGCTTCAATCGAGGTGTAAGTATCGCCCAAAGCATCGCCGGTGTTGGAGCCGGGCGTGGTAAGAGAGGCGTTGAGGGCAATCCCACTGGACGAATATGACGCAAAATCAAACCCTGAGCCACCATTCAGGCTGTCAGCTCCCGCCCCGCCTGCCAGACCGTTGTCCGAGCCATCGCCTGTCAGAGTATCGGAAAAATTTGAACCCAAAATATTTTCGATAGAAATATAGCTATCGCCCGCCGCATCGCCCGTATTGCTGGCCGTGTTTGACAGATCCACTGTTACTGCAGATGCCGCGCCGACATAACTCGCCGTATCAGTACCGATACCGCCAAACAGTGTGTCAGCCCCCGCTCCGCCGATCAGTGTATCGTCACTCGCGCCGCCTTGCAGTTTGTTGCCCGCACCATCACCTTCTAGCATGTCGCTGAAATCAGTCCCCCTCAGCCCTTCGATTGAGGTGTCTGTATCGCCCGCCGCATCGCCGGTATTGGAGCCGGGCGTAGTGAGTGAGGCATTAACGCCTGCCGTTCCCAACACCTTGTAACTGGCAAAGTCAAAGCCGCTGCCCCCGTCTAGGCTGTCGGCCCCGGCGCCGCCATTGAGCGTGTCATCACCGATACCCCCTTGCAGCGTGTCAGCACCCAGAAAGCCGAACAGCCAGTCAGCGCCATCGCCCCCGACAATATCATTGTCAGAATCATTGCCGCCCAGGATGTCATTAAAGGCAGAGCCCAACATGTTCTCTATGGATATAAAACTATCGCCCGCCGCATCGCCATTATTCAGAAAACTGAATTTCTGAGTGGCAAAAACACCAACGCTTGATGTTGCGTAGCTGGCCGTATCCGTACCCGTATCGCCGCCAAGTGTGTCAGCCCCCGCACCTCCATCCAGTGTGTCATTGCCGATCCCACCGGAAATCGAGTCATCATCGGCGCCGCCCATGAGGCGCTCATTGCCCGAACCTCCTATGATCGTGTCGTTGCCGCCAAACCCCATAATGAGATCATTGGTGATTGAGGCCGTGTTGTCGTAAAGCTTCGCCTGATCGTCACCGCTGCTGCTGGTCGAGGCATTATCATCGCCGATGATAAACTGCGATCCGTCAGAGGCCAGAAGGTTCGTATTGGTGAATTGGTGCGCGCCGATACCCTCCACTGTGATGGTGGGGTTTTGTGAAAGGATCACATCATCGCCTGCTTCTGTGATAACAACAGACGACGCCGAACCCGTAATAGTCAGAGTATCAACCGAAGACGTAAAGCCGGATAGAACGCCGCTGCCCGCGGCAATCGTGTCAAACGAAAAAGCCTGCGCGGCGCCAAAACCGAAAACGACATATCCTGCGGC
>JAJFIM010000016.1 GCA_021774995.1 Alphaproteobacteria bacterium
GCCGATGCAGGCCACGATTTCAGCGTCCCCCGCCTGAACGGCCCGCGCGGCGCGGCGCATGGCGACAATGCCACTGGCGCCGCCCATGGGACTATGTTCCAGAAAGCGCGGGTTCAACCCAAAATGCTCGCTCAGCGCCACGGCCGTATCAGGCGCCAGAGAAAAACTGGCAATGGCCATCCCGTCCACGTCTGTTTTTTGAATTCCGGCGTCGGCAATCATGCATTGGAGCGTCTGTCCGATGAAATATGCGGCGCCGTGCTCTGATGTGCGTCTATAGGGGGACGTTATCGGGGCCACGAGGGCCACGCCTTCAAATGATTTGGGCGTTATCGTCACGCTTGCGCGCCTTTGCTGTTGTCCCTTGAGCGGGATTTGAGATGGGTCAGATCAAAACATTCTCCGCGTTCCGCCAGTGCGCGGCAAAGCTCTTTTACTTTGCCCCTCTGAATTTTTTGTGATCCCGTCATGGGCAGCGCATCCACCAAAGCAATGTAACCAGGCACTTTGTAATAAGCGAGGGCATCGCGGCAGGCGTCTGAAATTATTTCAGCGAGTTTCAAGTTTTTTTCCTGACCATCCGACGCAACGATCAACGCCATAACTTCTTCTCCGCGAATCTCATCTGGCACAGGCGCCACGGCGCAGTTCTCGACAAAGGGATGTTGCATCAAGGCGCCTTCCACCTCGACAGCCGCGATATTTTCGCCCGAGCGGCGGATGATGTTTTTGCGCCGGTCCACAAAATAATAATAGCCCTCTTCATCTTTGCGCACCACATCGCCGGTGTGAAACCACCCGCCTTCCCAGGCTTGCCCCGTGGCCGCCGCGTCTTTGTAATAACCGCTGAAGAAAAAACGTCTTGGATTATCGCCTGCCCGGCGCACAAGAAGTTCGCCCGGCGCGCCCGGCGCCACATCGCCGCCTAGCTCATCCACCATCCGGGTTTCCAGATCCGGCCCTGCTTTGCCGAAACAGCGCGTCCCCACATGGCGGGGCTCGTGTGTGGCGGCAATACAGGCTCCCGCGCCTGTTTCAGACATGGCCCAGGCTTCGATCAGTGGAAAACCAAAGCGCGCCTCAAAAGTTTTATGATGTTTGGGATCAACGCCCGCGCCGAATCCAAACTTAATTTGTCCACTGAAGTCGTCGGAGGGGTCAGGCTGCGCCTTGAGAAGCATGGCGGGCATGACGCCAAGATAATGAAGGATGGTGGCGCGCGCATCGCGCACGGATGACCACCAGCTTGACGGATGAAAGCGGTCGAGCTGGATGATGCAGCCCCCCGCCATGACCATGGCCATGAACGAACAGGCCATGGCGTTCATATGATTGACGGGCAATGGGGTTATCAGGCGCTCGGCGCCCGGCTCCAGGGCGCACTGGCCCCCCATATTCCCATACCACGCCCCAAGGCCGGTAAAATATTCATTAGACAGAAGACATCCCTTTGGGCTGCCGGTGGTGCCGGAGGTGAACAACATGGCGGCTTCGCTGGCGGGGCCCGGTTTGCATGATCTGGCAAGTGAAAGAGGTTTGGGGAGCGGCGCATTTTGTCCCGCCAGGACAAGCGACAGGGCGGCGTCGGTCTGTTCCAGCGCTTGCGCCACGCGGGACTTGTGATGGTCAAGGCTGACAACAAGATCGGCATCACTGCGTTCGAAAATAAAAGCCATCTCTTGCGCAAGCAATCCGGAGCCGACCGGGATAACGCTGACGCCCAGCGCGTTGAGCGCCAGAAAATGCACATAAAATGCCGGCGTGTTATCCAGAACCAGACAAATCCGATGGCCAGGGCCAAAGCCCGCCTGCGCAAAAACGGTGAGCAGAGCGTCGACGCGCGCCTCGGCGCCGCTATAGGTCAGATCCGCCGCGCCCGCGTCTGCCCGCCATAAAAAGGGTTGACTGGGAAAGTTGAGACTGGATTTGATGAATTCGCGGTACACAGTCATGGGGTTTTCAGTGTGTTATCGAGAATGAAGACGCCGGTATGCTTTACCATGGGTGCGCTAAAAGTTTAAGCTTAAAATAAAAGCCAGTTATCTGTAAGATTAATCGAAATTCTCCGTTTTGGGCCAGCCTCGTTTCCGGACATGCTCATTTCCATCAATTACGCGATGGACAGAGACCGGGTATTTAAATATGAATGATCGGTCGGTTTATTAATGGCCCGGTAAACCCGTGAGAATTTCACCGTCATCCTTGGCGCGTACAAAATGAGGCATAGATCATGACGAGTTTTGAAACCATTCTTTTTAGCGTTGAGTCGGGGGTCGCGACACTGACGCTCAACCGCCCAGACCGTTTGAACGCGGTGACGCGTCAGATGCTGGAGGAGGTGGGCGCGGGCCTGGACGAAGCGGCCCGGCGCGATGATATTCGCGTTGTCCTGTTAACGGGCGCCGGGCGCGGCTTTTGCTCCGGCCAGGATTTAAACGATCGCGCGGTCAAGGCTGAAGGCGCCAAAACGGATCTGGGTGAGTCGCTCGGCCAAGGCTACAACCCTCTCATTCGCAAGCTGGTTTCGTTGCCAAAGCCCACCATCTGCGCGGTGAACGGCACGGCCGCTGGGGCGGGCGCAAATCTCGCTTTGGCCTGCGACATAGTTTTAGCGGCGGAATCAGCCCGTTTCATTCAGGCCTTTTCCAAATTGGGGCTTATTCCCGACAGCGGCGGAACCTATTTCCTGCCCCGCCTGATCGGTCTGCCGCGCGCCAAGGCCATCGCCATGCTGGCGGCGCCCGTGACGGGGAGCCAGGCCGCGGATTGGGGGATGATCTGGAAAGCCTACCCACAGGAAGATCTGATGCCCGAGGCGGAAAAATTGGTGCGGGAGATGGCGCGCCAACCGACCTTCGGTCATGGCCTCACAAAACAAGCGCTGGCGGCGTCGCTGGAAAATACATTTGAGGCGCAGCTTGGCGTTGAGGAAGATTTTCAACGCAGGGCGGGCAATTCAAGCGACTATGCGGAAGGCGTGGCGGCGTTTTTAGAAAAACGCGCGCCGCATTACACCGGTAAATAACAGGGGAAATAGGCAAGATGAATGACGCTTTTTTATGCGATGGCGTGCGCACGCCCATAGGGCGCTATGGAGGCGCTCTGTCGTCCGTGCGGCCTGACGATTTGGCGGCGGCGCCACTGCGCGCTTTGATGGAGCGCAATTCAAACGTTGACTGGGCGCGGCTTGATGATGTGATCCTAGGTTGCGCCAATCAGGCGGGCGAGGACAACCGCAATGTGGCGCGTATGGCGGCGTTGCTGAGCGGCCTGCCGGAGTCGGCGCCGGGCGTAACTGTCAATCGCCTGTGCGGGTCGGGGCTCGACGCCATCGGTCAGGCGGCGCGGCTGGTGAAATGCGGCGAAGCGGATTTGGTGATCGCCGGCGGCGTGGAGAGTATGAGCCGCGCGCCTTTCGTGATGGGCAAGGCGGAAGGAGCATTTTCGCGCAAAGCGGAAATCTATGACACCACCATCGGCTGGCGTTTCGTCAATAAAGCGATGGATAAACATTACGGCACGGATTCCATGCCCGAAACGGCGGAGAACGTTGCGGAGGATTTCCAGATCTCCCGTGAAGATCAGGACCTGTTCGCCTGGCGCTCGCAGCAAAAGGCGGGGGCGGCGCAAGACAAAGGCGTCTTCGACGAAGAAATTATTCCCGTGCGCGTAAGGGTTTCGCGCAAAGAGGAAAAGGACGTCACGCGCGATGAGCACCTGCGCCCAGAGACAAAACTTGAAAAACTAAATTCCCTGCCGACCCCCTTTAAGGCCGGTGGGACGATCACGGCGGGCAATGCCTCGGGTGTCAATGACGGCGCCTGTGCTATGATTGTCGCATCGGAAAAAGCGGTGAAAGAATACGGTCTTACAGTTCGGTCGCGCTTTGTGGGAAGCGCTGTCTATGGCGTCGCGCCCCGCATCATGGGGGTGGGTCCGGTACCCGCCACTAAAAAAGTTTTGGCGCAGGCCGGCCTCACCATCGACCATATGGACGTCATCGAACTCAACGAGGCTTTTGCCGCGCAATCGCTGGCGGTGATGCGCGCGCTGGGTCTGGACGATGACGCAGCCCACGTCAATCCCAATGGCGGCGCCATCGCCCTTGGCCATCCGCTGGGTATGAGCGGCGCGCGGTTGGCGCTGACTGCCTGTCTTGAGTTAAAGCGCCGCCAAGGACGCTATGCTCTGTGTACCATGTGTATCGGCGTGGGGCAGGGTATCGCCGCTATTTTCGAGCGGGTGTAGACACCCCATTTTCAAAAAAGGGAAGGGAGGCCCTCGAAGAAATGCCCAACCTATCGACATTAGACCATCTGGAAAAGGCGTCGCGGGACGAGATCGCCGCGGTTCAGCTTGAGCGGATGAAAAAATCGCTCAAACACGCTTATGAAAATGTTCCCTTTTACCGCAAATCCTTCGATGACAAAGGCGTGGCTCCGCAAGATCTGAAAACGCTGAAAGACCTTGGTCTCTTCCCCTTCACGGTCAAAGACGATCTGCGGGCGAACTATCCGTTCGGTATGTTCGCCGTGCCGCGCGGGCAAGTGGTGCGCGTGCATGCGTCAAGCGGCACGACGGG
Source organism: Alphaproteobacteria bacterium (assembly GCA_021774995.1). Lineage (GTDB taxonomy): Bacteria > Pseudomonadota > Alphaproteobacteria > SMXP01 > SMXP01 > JAJFIM01. The sequence continues at coordinate 4,583 of JAJFIM010000016.1, forward strand.
AAAGCCCACGGTCGTGGGTTACACCAAAAACGATATTGACGTATGGGCCGATGTCGTTGCCCGCTCTATTCGGGCGGCGGGCGGCAAGCCGGGCGATATGGTGCATGTCGCTTACGGGTACGGCCTTTTTACCGGCGGGCTGGGCGCGCATTACGGCGCCGAGCGCTTGGGCTGCACGGTCATACCGATGTCGGGCGGCGCGACGGAGCGCCAGGTGCAGCTCATGCAGGATTTCCGGCCCGATATCATCATGGTCACGCCGTCTTATATGTTAGCGCTGGCCGATGAGTTCATGCGCCAAGGAATTGATTCGCGCGATGTTTCTTTGCGCATCGGCATATTCGGGGCTGAGCCATGGACGGATGAAATGCGCCGCGAGATTGAAGGGCGTTTCAACATTGACGCCGTCGATATCTATGGCCTGTCGGAGGTGATGGGGCCGGGCGTTGCCAATGAATGCATCGAAACGAAAGACGGACCGCATATCTGGGAGGATCATTTTTATCCCGAGATTATCAATCCCGAAACAGGAGAGGTGCTGGAAGACGGCGAAGAGGGCGAGTTGGTGTTTACCTCTCTCACAAAGGAAGCGATGCCGGTGATCAGGTACAGGACGCGGGATCTGACGCGGCTTCTTCCTGGCACCGCGCGCTCCATGCGGCGTATGGACCGCATCAGGGGACGCAGTGACGATATGATGATCATCCGCGGCGTCAACGTTTTCCCAACCCAGATTGAAGAACTGATCTTAAAAGACGCACGACTGTCGCCGCATTACGTGTTGGAGATTCACCGCGAAGGCGCGCTCGATTCTCTGACCGTGCGGGTTGAGTGTTGTTCTGGCACAGACGCGCCCGACGCCCAAACGCGCGCGTCGGCGGCTCAAGACCTCAAACATCAGATCAAAGGAATGGTCGGGGTGAGTACGACGGTTCATGTGGAAGAACCTATGAAGCTGGAGAGATCGCAAGGTAAGGCGGCCCGCGTGGTCGATATGCGTGATGCCAGAACCAGGCCCGTCTAAGCGGCGCCCACTCAGATTCATATTTATAAAAGGGACCATGTAACATGGCGCGGACCCAAGCGGCAGATTATAATGAGCGGCGCCGGCGCATCATCGACATGTCTACGGAGCTATTTGCCGCGCACGGATTTCATAAAACCTCCATATCTGAAATCGCCGCCGCGTGCAAAATGTCAAAGTCCCTGCTCTATCATTATTTCTCGTCAAAACGGGAGATGCTGTTTTGCTCGATGGAAGGCCACACGCGGGCGCTTAGCCAAATTGCAAGCGGCATCGTTACGGGAGCTGGCACTGGGGAAGAAAAATTCCGCCATCTGACGCGCGATTTTTTATATCTTTATGAAAAAGCGAAGGCCAAGCACATTGTTTTGCTAAATGAACTGGACGCTCTGGATTTGAGTGAGCGGGATCTTATCCTTTCGCAAGAGGACGGCGTGGTGCGTCTTGTTTCGGCATTAATCGGCGATATGTTAGGGGAAAGCCGACGCTTGCCGGCTGATCTCACGGTGTTTGCAATGCTGTTTCTGGGTATGATCAATTGGACTTATACGTGGTTTAACCCGGCCAAGGGGTTGAGCAGCGCTGAAATTGCCGATTTGGCCTCAGATCTATTCATCGGAGGGTTGAAAAATGGCCAATTTCCGGCGTTTGACATGAGAAATACCGGAAGCGCCATAACATGATACAAAAATATTGATTATTATAAATTAATGTATCATATTGCCGGAAGCAAGGCCTAACCGGCCCTTGCGTGAGGAAGCTTGAACGAGGAGAACGCGCCCATGAGCCCCAGAGAAAGAATAGCCGACAAAATGGAGTTTCCTCCTGAAACTCAGCAACCCAATGTCTATCCGCTCAGTTGGGAATCCAAAACCAAAAAGATGGAAGAGATATGGGAAGCCGCGCAGCGCGAAAATTGGGATCCGACGAAATTGTGCTGGGACACGTTCGACGTTGAAAAGTATTCCTGGGAAGAGCGCGAAGCGATCGCTTATTGGTGGTCCATCCTGTCGGTGTTTGACGCCTCGGCGCCGCCGGTGTTTGCAGCCGCGCTCATAAAAACCTATGAGGCGCATGAAGAGGACCCCGTGCGTCGGTGCTTTTTTTCCGTTACCCGCGATGAACAAAATCACGAACAAATGTGTGGTCTGGCTATCACAAAACTTTTGGGATCGACGAGCTATCTTACCCACGAACCTAAATCGGAATTGGGACTCAAAGCGCAAAAAAATGTTAAATGGCTCTATTACAATGGCGCGCGCTATTGGGAGGGCTATAAGAAAGCCGTTCCAAAATACAGCCTTGCCGTTTTGTTTAGTTCGTTTCTGATGGGAGAGATTGCCGCAGCGACTATTTTTCATCAGATGGCGGCGGGGTGCAAGGAGCCCGTCTTCCAGGAGGCTTTTCGCAATATCGGCCGGGATGAAGGGCGGCACATGGCTATCTGCATGTCGTTGATGGAGCGCGATTACCCGCATCTCAAAGATGAGGATAAGGCGACCATCACGAAGCAAATTCGCGCCGGCTACCTGTTTCTGTCCGGCGTCCTGTTTGAGCCGCCCGAAGAGTTCTGGGATATTCCAAAGGACTTCATCACCAATCAACGCGCGTGCGATGAAGTGGCGCGCAAAGCCGGCTTTGGCATCCCAACATATGATCAAAAGAAAGAAAATTGGCGCGGCGCCATGCTGAATCTCAAAGGGGTGCTGGATAAATATGGAACTGAGTTTCCCGCCATTCCTGAAGTCGGCATTACGGGTAGGGAAATTTCCGATGTTGAGATGGAAGACATCATCCCGGTCTTTTAGGCGCGCTTGATCTTATGGGTGAGGTGTGACAGGTAAGATCCCTGGCGTTCATGCGTATAAAGGGTGCTGATGTCCAAGATCCGCCTGTTTCCGTCCGGTCAGGAGATTGAATGCCTGCCGGAAAATACGGTGCTTTCCGCCTTGGAAGCGGCGGGCTACGCATTGCCGAATAATTGCCGGGCGGGCGCGTGCGGCGAATGCAAAATCAGGGTGCGTCAGGGCAAGTTCGATCAGGGATTTGTTTTGGACATGGCGCTGTCGCAAGATGACCGGGCCAAAGGTTATGGCTTGATGTGCATGGCCAAGCCGCTCGACGACGTGCTTGAAATAGAATGGGGTACGGAAGACGCGCGGCCAAAACTTTTTCCTCCCCGTGAAAATATTCCTTTCATTGTTGTTGACCGCGTACCGCGCACACAAAATATCATGGAGTTGAGACTCATGCCGGTGGGCGAGCCCATGAGATTTTGGCCGGGTCAATATATCATGATGGGCGATGAAGCGCATGGCGCGCCCCTCCGGTCTTATTCGATCGCAAATGCGCCCCGGCAAAATGGTCAAGTGGTTTTGCAAATCGCCCGCGTCGATGATGGCGTAACCAGCGCTTGGGTGCATGACAAATTGCATGAAGGCGCCCGCGTTCAGATTTCAGGGCCTTACGGCGCGTTTATCGGCGATCCGGGTGTTGAAACGCCGATTCTCGCTCTCGCCGCCGGTTCCGGCCTTGCGCCGCTCCTGGCCTTGACGGACGCCGCTTTGCGGCGGGGGTTTTCTTATCCCGTGACCATCCTTTTTTCCGCTCGCACCCGCGACGATGTTTACGATTTGGGATTGATGGAATACTGGCGGGAAAAATACCGCAATTTTAAATTTCTTTACACCCTTACCGGAGAAAAGAGTGATGACCTTCAGGGCCGGATCCCGGATATTTTAGCTAAAATCGCGCCGGATCTCACCCGTTACAGCGTCTTTATTGCAGGCAGTCCGGAATTTGTTGAAGCTTGCGTCGCGAAGGCCAAATCCCTTGGCGCGTCGCCGGAACTCATCCATACGGAAGGTTATTTTGGGCAGCATAAACCAGAAACGCTCCCCGGCGACCGATACGCCAAGACGTCGCAGAGCGACGGAAAATGAATTCCTTATGATATGTGCGGCAGGCCGCCGAAACGTTTTTCAAAATTGCGGCCAGGGTTCGTTAGCGGGCCTTCAGATGATTCCAGATGAGTCGTGAGATATTGATCCGCATTCTGATAAATAACCCCATAGAGATTGCGGCAAAGCTGGTAGGCTAAAGCGCCGCACCAGCTTGATGGAAGAAGTTCGCGGGGCAGAAGAGGGTCGTGAAGAATAATTTTTCTGTATTCGTGGATGAGTATGGTGCGCGCCAGAAGGCAAAGATGGGGGGGGAGCGTTTTTGAAGACCGTGCAGCTTTATAAATAGGGCGAAAAGTTTCTAAGAAAAGCCGGTACTGGTCTTCGATTTCATCCAGCGGCCAGCAGGAGCGCACAAGGTCGTTTTGCGATTGATTGGACGTCACGCGGTCCAATTTGGCGTGCATGACAATCACCTGGTCAAGGACGCCATGATCTGACAGATGGCGGATCGTGGGGGTTGAGTCGATCGAGGGGTGCCCCAGCAAGCCGGTTGTAATTTGCCCAAATCCCAGCCAGATCAGATCCTTGCGGATGGCGTCGCGCTTGCCCTCCAAGCCGTGAGGGAGAATGATCAGCGTCCACGCGCCATCCCAATTGTCGGGAACGTCGCCATAGATTCGCCTGCTGGCTTCGTCGAATTGCCGCCGTCCGGATTCGGTCAGGCTGTAATAGCTTTGCCGCCCGATTTTTGTCGCAGTGAGCCAGCCATTTTTGGTTGAACGGAAAGCCGCTGTGCGGATGAGTCTTTCGCTGAGGCCGAATGTCTCGAGGACCCGGACGAGGCTGGCGAGCGAGACCGTTCCGCCGCGGGGCAGAATCGCGTCCCCAAACAGGGTCACAATGAGAGAACCTGTACGAATCGGGCGTTGATTGGCGAAATTCGCCACGAGTGTATCAATAGCCTTGTGGAAACTTTGAGACATGAGGTGGTCCGGATCCGTTACCCCCCCGTGATGATCTAAAAAGGGCTGTTGGCGCGGGTGGAGGTGAGAAGATATGATTTAAGATATAGATTGGCGCGCAGCGGGTCAAAACGTCATTTGGCTTTAAAATAATACAAAAATATTGTAATTCCAGTAATACTGTATCATAAAAACAGATCTTTCGCCGCAGCCCTTTGGGCGGCTTTTTAAGGGGAGAATCTCATCGTGAAATTGCAAAGTTACGTCGTTGGAGAATGGGTGAGCGCGCCGGGCGGGTTTGTCGATTTACGTGACGCCGCGACGGGGGAAGTTGTAGCGCAGTGCAGCGCACAGGGAATCGATATGCGCCGCGTCCTGGATCATGGACGCGAAATTGGGGGGCATAACCTCCGCAAACTGACATTCCATGAACGCGCGTTGATGCTCAAAAACCTTGCTCAGTATTTGGGTCAGTTTAAAGACGAATTCTACGATCTGTCATTTGCCACCGGCGCCACCAAAAAAGATGCCTGGATCGATATTGATGGGGGCATATCAACGCTGTTTGTTTATGCCTCGAAGGGGCGTCGAGAGCTTCCCAATGCGCGCTGTATCGTTGATGGACCACCGGAGATCGTCTCAAAAATGGGGAGCTTTGTTGGTCAGCATATTCTGGTCCCCCGCGAAGGGGTTTCTGTCCAGATCAATGCGTTTAACTTTCCCTGCTGGGGAATGCTGGAAAAATTGGCGACCTCTCTTCTGGCGGGCATTCCGGCGGTGGTGAAGCCGGCCACGGTGAACGCTTATTTAAGTGAGCGGGTATTTCGGCGGATGATCGAGTCAAAAATCTTGCCGGACGGCGCGGTGCAGCTTGTGTGCGGCTCTTTGGGCGACATGCTGGATCACGTGTCATGCCAGGATTCGGTAGCGTTTACTGGCTCCGCCTCCACCGCGCATAAATTATCGACTCACTCAGAAATTGTCGCCAATGCCGTTCGCTTTGTCGCCGAGACGGATTCTCTGAATTGCTCGATTCTGGGCCTGGACGCGGCGCCGGGAACGCCTGAATTTGAACTTTTCGTCAAGGAAGTCGCCACGGAAATGACGGTAAAAGCGGGTCAGAAATGCACGGCCATCCGCCGCGCCCTCGTGCCGGAAAAATATATGGAAGCGGTCCAGCAGGCGCTGACGGAACGCTTGGAAAAAGTGGTGATCGGCAATCCGCGCAATGCGAACGTCGCCATGGGCCCTCTTGTCGGCTTGGCGCAGCGCCATGACGTTTGGGCGCGGGTGCGCGAATTGGGACAAGAAGCTGAAATTGTATATGGCGGCGGGAAAGATTTTCCACTTGCCGAGGGATACATGGATAAAGGCGCTTTTGTTCAGCCTACTTTACTGAGACTGCGTGACGGCGCTTCCGGCGAAGCGGTGCACCGGGTCGAAGCCTTCGGTCCGGTCTCGACCCTCATGGCCTATTCCGGCACGGCTGACGCGATTGATCTGGCGCGCAAAGGCGAAGGTTCTCTCGTGGGTTCGCTCTTCACCCATGACGCCAAAATTGCCCGCGAGGTGGTGTTTGGAACTGTCTGCTATCATGGGCGCCTCGCGCTCATCAACCGGGACTGCGCCAAGGAATCAACGGGTCACGGCTCGCCCTTGCCGCATCTGGTTCATGGCGGACCGGGGCGCGCCGGCGGCGGCGAAGAGCTCGGCGGCATTCGCTCCGTAATGCATTACATGCAGCGCACGGCCCTTCAGGGATCGCCCGCCATGCTGGCTGAGATCACGGATGTCTGGCAGCGCCAAGCGCGCGAAATTACGGGGGGCGAACACCCCTTTCGCAAATATTTTGAGGATCTTGAAATAGGCGCAACATTGCGCACAGAGACGCGTGAAATCAGCCTTGACGATGTGGAGGCTTTCGCCGCGCTGACCGGCGATAATTTTTATGCTCATATGGATGAGGACGCGGCAAAGGCCAACCCGTTTTTTGACGGGCGGGTCGCCCATGGCTATCTTATTCTCTCGGCGGCGGCGGGTCTGTTTGTCGATCCGGAGCCGGGGCCTGTTTTGGCGAATTACGGATTGGAAAATCTGAACTTTTCACAACCGGTCTATCCGGGCGACCGCATCCAGGTGCGCCTCGCCTGTAAACAAAAAACCGCGCGTATCGGCGCGGGTTACGGCGAAGTGCGCTGGGATGTGGAGGTGACCAATCAGGAGGGCGCGCCCGTTGCCACATATGATCTCTTGACCATGAACGCCATGCGCGGCTAACTCTTGTTTCATGATTGCTTTAGAAACATATCAGGCGCGGTTTTCCAGCCTTTCTTTTGCCGAGCCCAAGGCGGGCGTTCTTGAAGTCATCCTTGAGAAGCCCGGCAAGCTCAATGCGGCGGACGCCAATATGCACACGGATCTGGCGTCAATATGGCCTGTGATTGACGGCGACGGCGCCGTGCGCGTGGTTCTGGTGCGCGGGGGCGGAAAAAACTTCTCATCCGGCGGCGACTTTTCTCTTATTGAAGATATGATCGGCAATGACGCGGTGTTGTTGCGCGTGTGGAAGGAAGCGCGCGATCTTGTGTACAATATCGTCAATTGCGGAAAACCAGTAGTGTCGGCCATCCGCGGCGTTGCGGTTGGCGCCGGTCTGGCTGTGGCCCTGCTGGCGGATATCTCTATTGCGGGAAAGAAAGCGCGCATTCTTGACGGCCATGTGAAATTGGGCGTGGCCGCGGGCGATCACGCGGTGATCATCTGGCCGTTGCTGTGCGGGCTGGCAAAAGCCAAATACCATCTGATGACCAACACGCCGATCTCAGGCGAAGCGGCGGAACGGATGGGGCTTGTTTCTCTTTGCGTCGAAGACGATGATGTCTATGACAAAGCGCTTCAAACCGCCGTTCAGTTGGCCGCGGGCAGCGCCAGCGCGCTCAGTTTTACAAAATATGCGCTGAATAACTGGCTTCGCTTGGCGGGACCTAATTTTGACGCCTCTCTGGCGTTGGAGTTTTTGGGCTTTCGTTTGCCCGACGTGAAAGAAGGCTTGGAGTCGGCCCGCGAAAAACGGCCGCCCAACTTTAAGGCGTAACTTTTTAAATCCTCTTTTTGAGAAGGATCGGGAAGATGTCTGTAGTTTCTGTGGAAGTACATGAAGACATTGCCTTTTTATATGTCGATAATCCACCGGTGAACGCCATTTCTCACGGCGTGCGTCAGGGCATCGTGGAAGGGTTGGCCACTGCGTTGAGCAATAATACTGTGGAGGTAATCATATTGACCGCAAAGGGCCGCACGTTTATGGCGGGCGCCGATATTTCTGAATTTGAAAAAGGGCCGCAGCCGCCGCATCTGGGTGATGTCGTGGATGCGCTGGAAGCGGCGGACAAACCCGTGATCGCGGCGCTGCATGGGTTTGCGCTGGGTGGCGGTCTGGAATTGGCTTCCGGGTGCCATTACAGGATCGCAAACGCCGGGACCAAGATCGGTTTTCCTGAAGTGAATTTGGGAATCATCCCCGGCGCCAGAGGCGCCCAGCGTCTGCCACGTCTTATTGGCGTCAAAGCGGCGCTGGATCTTATCACCTCGGGAAAACAGATCAGCGCCGAAAATGCCTTGTCCCTTGGCATACTCGACCGCGTTTGCGAGGGCGATCTGATGGAACAGGCCGTCTCTTTTGCGCGGGAACTCGTTGGACAAGGTAAAGGCGCGCGGCGGATTTCGGAAATCATGATTGATCCGGGCTCTTTTCCGGCGGGACTTTTTGACGAGACCCGCAAAGCATTGGCAAAAAAAATGCGCGGTTTCGAAGCGCCGCAAGCCGCTGTCGATGCGGTGGAAGCGGCGCTTCTTCCCTACACTCAAGGAACGGCGCGGGAGCGGGAGATTTCACTGGAGCGGCGCGCTTCGCCGCAATCATCGGCGCAGCAGCATTTATTTTTCGCCGAACGCGCCTGTGGCCGTATCCCCAACATTCCCAAAGACACTGCGCGGCGGCCAATCAAAAAAGTCGGAATCATTGGCGCCGGAACCATGGGCGGCGGAATCGCCATGGCGTTCAGCTCCGCCGGATTTGACGTCACCCTCCTTGAGATTGCTGAAGACGCGCTCGCAAAGGGACTTGCCCGCATTGCTCAAAATTATGGCGGGAACGTCAAACGCGGCCGCATCACGCAAGCGCAAGCAGATGACTGTATTGGCCGCATTAATGGTACGACCGAATATGCCGATCTTGAGCATATGGACCTTGTGATTGAAGCCGTCTTTGAAAAGATGGAAGTCAAAAAACAGGTCTTCGAAACATTGGATAAAGTCGTAAAGCCTGGCGCGATATTGGCGACCAATACCTCTTACTTGGACGTCAATGAGATTGCGGCGGCGACTAAGCGGCCTCAGGATGTGATCGGCCTGCATTTCTTCAGCCCGGCCAATATTATGAAACTTCTTGAGATCGTGCGCGGAGACAAAACCGCGCCGGATGTCTTAAGCACAGCGACGGCGCTGGCCAAACGCATCGGTAAAGTGGGCGTGGTGTCCGGCGTCTGTTTTGGCTTTATCGGTAACCGCATGCTGCAGGGCTACGCCCGCGAGGCGGGGTTGATGCTGCTTGAAGGGGCGGCCCCTCAGCAGATTGACCAGGCGCTTTATGATTTCGGCATGCCCATGGGACCCATTGCGGTGACCGACATGGCGGGAATTGATATCGGATATATGATTCGCCAAGCGCTCGACCCGTCTCAATATGACGTGAACGCATTTGCGGTGCATGACCGCTTAGTGGAAATGGGCCGCAAGGGGCAAAAAACCGGCGCCGGGTTTTATCGCTATGAGACAGGCAACCGCGCGCCCATACCGGACCCTGAGGTTGACGCCATCATCGGCCAAGAGTCGCAAGCCCGCGGGGTTAAGCAACGCTCCATCTCAGATGCCGAAATTGTCGAACGCTGTATTTTTGCGCTGGTGAATATCGGCGCGCAGATTCTGGACGAAGGCATTGCTTATCGCCCCGGCGATATCGATGTCGTCTACGCCAACGGCTACGGCTTCCCCCGTTATCGCGGCGGGCCGATGCATTACGCCGATTTTGTGGGGTTGGCAAAAACCCATGAGATTATTTGCTCTTTAAGAGAGCAGCACGGGGACCGATGGTGGAGCCCTGCGCCGCTGATCGAAAAACTGGCGCGGCAAGGCGGAAGTTTTAAGTCTTTAGGGTAGTTAGAGATTCAGAATTACTTACATTGCCTTTTTACTCCCGCGACCAGCCCGATCATTGCGTTCATAGGCAAGCGCCAAGTAGCGGGGATAAAACGCGGCCTCGCGCGGGGCGGGCATGATAAGGGTTATCCACGCGCATGGTTCACTTTTTCACCGGTTTGGGGTCATCCCCGGTGCGCGCCGGGGCCGCCCCGGGAACATGAAGCGAAAAATGCGCGCATTTTTACACTTTAGAGTAGGGCTTAGGAATAAAACCGCTTAACCGCCCCTGTCACTCCGGGGATCTTGTTTATGTTGTCCCACCTTTGCCACTCTGCGGTCGGGGCCGCGGAATGACAAAGAGAATACCGGATGCGTCATCAAGAAGACGTCACTTAAGAGGCGGCTCTTAAATTGAAAGAACGCTCAACTCTTTTAAGCAGTCTCTATGCGAGCGATTCAAGAAATGCTCCGGCAATTTTATTGAACTGAGAGGCGGCTTCCATATGCGGCATGTGCCCGGCTTTGTCTATGATATGGACACGGACATTGTCTGGCATGCTTTGGGCGTCCACCGGATCGGTGAGTTGATCGTCGGCGCCCCAGATGGCCGTAATAGGCATGGGAAGATCCGCCAGCTGATCGCGAAATACATGAATTTGCTTTCCGTCTGGAAAGACGGCGCGGGCGAGAGCGGTCAGCACATCAGACACGCCTTCCAAACGTTTGTATTTGAGCGTTTCATTGATCATCTCCCTGGTGACCAGCGACGGATTGGCGAATAATTTTTGCAAGGCCGGTTTCATATCTTTGCGGCGCTCGGCGTTGATAAACTCTTGAATGTAATCGCCCCCGGCGAGTGCGTCGCTAAGACCGGCCGCGTCCACAATGGTGAGCGAGGAGAGAAGTTCAGGATTTTTTACCGCCACGGCCATGGAGACCGCCGCGCCCAAGGAATGGCCAATGAGATGTGTTTTTCCTAATTCAAGTTGATTGATGAAGCCGTACACGGAGGAAACGAGCGTTTCAAAGGGGTCCGGCCCCAATTTTTTGGACGAGGCGCCGTGACCCGGCAAATCTAGAGTGTAGACAAGATGATTTGCGGCAAGATCCGCCACGTTGAACATCCAGGAGCTTGAATCGCCGCCAAACCCGTGAATGAAAAGTACGGGAGGAAGTTCAGAATCTTCAGCGCCCGCCTTTTGATAAACTAAGCGCCGTCCATCCACGTCAATGCTCAAAGCCTCTTTGACTTGGGCATCTTCCACTTCTTCAGGAACAAAATTTTCCTGAAACTTTTCTATAAAAGCGTCGATCTCGTTATCTTGCGCTTCCGCTGGCGCGATCACGCCTAGTAATGCCCCGATGGGCAACTCATCGCCTTGCTTGGCGACGCGGCGGCGTAAAATGCCGTCTCCCTGAACTTCCACCACATTGACAATTTTATCGGTTTCCACTTCGGCTAATTCATCGCCCGTGGAAAGCATGGCGCCTTCTTCCGCCAGCCAGTCGACGACTTTGCCGGTTACCATGGACATGCCCCATTTGGGCATAGTCAAGGCGGTGATCTGATCGTTGCTCATCTTGCGTACTCCATCGTTTGCCGAACGGCGTCGATAACCCGCCCTGCATTTGGTATATAAAGTTGTTCCAGATTAGGCGCCGCTGGAATCGGAACATGCGGCGGCGTGACTTTCATAATAGGCGCCTTCAACGCACCGAAGGCTTGCTCCGCGACCATGGCGGAGATATCGCTCGCCATGCCGCAACGCGGGCCAGATTCATCGACAATCACCAATCGACCGGTCTGTTCAACGCTCTCTATGATGCTTTCGGCATCAAGCGGCGATGTGGTGCGCGGATCTATGATCTCGCACTCAATGCCCTGCCTGCTTAAGCTTGCGGCGGCTTCCCCCGCAATATGCACCATGCGCGACAGGGCAACAATCGTGACATCGCCGCCTTCACGGATGAAATTCGCTTCGCCGAACGGGATCACATATGATTCGTCAGGCACGTCCTCGGTCATATCATAAAGCAGTTTGTGCTCGCAAAAGATCACCGGGTCGTCGTCCCTGAGCGCGGCAATCAATAGGCCCTTCGCATCATATGGCCCCGACGGCAAGACAACTTTAAGTCCGGCGAAATAAGTGAAAAGCGGATGAAGAGATTGGGAATGCTGCGAAGAAATCGAAAGGCCCGCCCCTATCATAGTGCGGACTGTGAGGGGAATTTTGTCCTGACCGCCATACATATAATGGTACTTTGCAGCTTGATTGCAAATCTGATCAAAACACACGCCGATAAAGTCGCAAAACATCAGGTCGGCCAAAGGGCGCAAACCATTTGCGGCGGCGCCGATAGCGGCGCCCATATAGCCCGCCTCGGAAATCGGCGTATCGATAACCCGGGTCGGGCCAAATTCGCTTATCAGCCCCTTGGTGACGCCCAACGGTCCGCCCCAGGCGTCTTCTTCCCCGCCCGCGCCGGCGCCGCCTGCAACATCCTCACCCATGAGGATGACGGAGGAATCCCGGCGCATTTCCTGAACAATGGCTTCGTTGATCGCCTGTCGGTATGATTTTTCTGGCATGGCTCAGGCGTCCTTCAAATTTCTGTGGCGTAGATGTCGCGTGACAATTCGTCTGCTTCAGGCAAAGGACTGTCTTTGGCCGCCTGGTAGGCCTGATCGATCACCAGTGCGACTTGCATGTCGATGGCGTCCAATTGATCTTGCTCCAACAGATTAGCGGAAGTCACGCGCTCCCTAAACCGAATGAGACAGTCCTTATGCGTACGATAGTCATCGACCTCTCCTTTGGGGCGATAGGTCTGCGCATCGCCTTCAAAGTGGCCATAATAACGTCTTTGCTTGGCTTCGATCAGGCTGGGGCCGCCCCCA
>JAJFIM010000151.1 GCA_021774995.1 Alphaproteobacteria bacterium
TCACAGATCAGGTCAAGCGCCTGGCCATGGTGCGCGCCGACATTGCGTTTAAGCTCACCTCCGGCGACCGCGTGGCGCTGAGCCTGCCCGCCGAAACCGGCGATCTCTTTGACGCCCGCTTGCGGCGTCTGGCGCGGATTCTCGGGCGCGATTTTGGCGATAACGCCGTGCCCATTGAGGCCGCGCGGGACGGCGTGCGCGTGTCGGGCTATGCCGGTCTGCCGACTTATAACCGGGGCAGCGCGCAGTTTCAGTTTCTTTTTGTCAATGGCCGCCCGGTGCGGGACAAACTGGCGTTGGGAGCAGTGCGCGGCGCCTATGCCGATTTTCTTGCGCGGGGGCGACATCCCGTTGTGGCTTTGTTTCTTGACCTTGATCCGGAATTGGTGGACGTCAATGTACACCCGGCCAAAACGGAGGTGCGGTTTCGCGATTCAGGCGCTGTGCGCGGGCTGATTGTCGGCGCTTTGCGTCACGCGCTGGCGGAGGCGGGTCACCGGGCGTCAACCACGGTGGCGGGAGCGGCGCTCAGCGCGTTCAAAGCGCCGACGGGCGGCGCCTATCAGATGGATTATGGGCGCCGGGCACATGTCCACACTGCGCCGTCAGAAGATCTTCAGGAAACCTTAAGGGAATTTGATGCGCCCAGCGCGCAAGGAGCGCCAGAAGATCTAAGCGCGCAAGAAGCGCCGCTTGATTACCCCTTGGGCGCGGCGCGGGCGCAGGTGCATGAGACCTATATTATCGCGCAGACAGCCGACGGCATCGTGATCGTTGATCAGCACGCGGCGCATGAGCGGCTTGTGTATGAACGCATGAAGCAGGCTTTGGCGGCGACGGGCGTGGCGCGTCAGATTTTGCTGATCCCGGAAATTGTGGAATTGGACGAGGTCCAGGCCGCGCGTCTGTTGGCACGCGCGGCTGAATTCGCCGAATTGGGCCTGGTGATCGAAGCTTTTGGCGCGGGCGCGGTGGCGGTGCGCGAGGTTCCGGCTCTGTTGGGGGAGATGGACGCGGCTGGGCTGGTGCGCGATCTGGCCGATGATCTCAGCGATATAGACGAAGCGCTGTCGCTGAAAGAGCGCCTCGAATCAGTATGCGGGACGATGGCGTGCCATGGATCGGTGCGCGCCGGGCGCCGCCTCACCGCCGAAGAGATGAACGCCCTGTTGCGTGAGATGGAAGCGACCCCGCATTCGGGTCAGTGCAATCACGGCCGCCCGACTTATGTGGAGCTTAAACGCGCCGATATCGAACGCCTGTTCGGGCGGCGCTAAGACGCACTCATTAAAACCGCAACTTCACGCCGCCTATCTCCACAGGGTTGGATTGCGCATCGAAATTTCGTAAATAGAAATTATCGGCTTGCAGCGTTGCGGGGCTGTGTTTATCAGCGCCTATATGGAGTTCGAATTCTTGCGGGCGTAAGAGGTCGGACGTTTGCTGAGCATTGTCAGCAATATTGAGCCGCACGGTCGTTTTGAGTGCGTCCTTTTCATCCCGGGAAAAGGCGTTGGCGGACCCGCTGAACAGGCCGGCAAGGACCAGTCCCAGGAAAATAGCAAAAGCGCCAAAATAGAGTTGTCTTGAGGGCATAATCCCTTTTCCTTTCCAGTGCGGATCAGTGTTGTTGGTTAGGAAATAGGAAGAGGGTGCGGCCATCGCCAATCAACTGAGTTCACACTCGCGTGACTTAACGGGAAGCTCTCGTCAAAAAAACGATTTTGGCGGCGCCGTATAGGCGTTCTTGCGAAATCGCGAAGCCCGGCGCATCGGGAAGGTCCTCGCCCCGCGCCATTTCATAAACCACATGGGCGCCATCGCTGAGCCAGCCGCCCTTGAGCAGCGCGGCGAGCGCGGGTTCGCCCAGCCCTTGCGCATAAGGCGGGTCAAGAAAAACCAGATGGAAGGGCTGTTCCGCCGTCATGGGCAGGCGCGCGGCGTCATGGCGCAAAATAATTGTCTCAGCGGCGGCACCCAGCGCCTTGACGTTCCGTTCAAGGCAAGCGCGGGCCGCGGAATCCTTCTCCACAAAGCAGGCAAAAGCGGCGCCCCGCGACAAGGCTTCCAGACCCAGCGCGCCGGAACCGGCAAACAGATCGAGCACGCGCAGGCCCTCTATGCCTTGGGGTAAAAAAGATCCATGCGCCAGCATGTTGAAAAGGGATTCGCGCACCCTGTCCGTTGTGGGGCGCACATCCCCGCCAGGGGGCGCCGTCAATTTGCGCCCTCTATGAACGCCGCCGATGATCCGCATCTTTTTTGCGCTTTTTTTCGGATTTGCTGCGCGCTGTCGCGCCGGGCTTTCTGGCAACACCGTAGGGCGCGCCCACCAGATCGCGCAAGGCCGCCGGGCTGACCTCGTCAATCTGATCGATCTTGAGGTTGCCCAGATGAAACGGTCCGTAAGAGACCCGGATCAGCCGGTTGACGCGCATGCCGATGCTCTCCAGCACGCGGCGCACTTCGCGGTTTTTGCCTTCGCGGATGGCCATGGTGATCCAGGAATTGCCGCCTTGCTGGCTGTCGAGTTTCGCGTCGATCGGTCCATAGCGTAACCCCTCGACGGTGGTTCCCTTGGCCAGCGCGTCGAGCTCTTTTTGCGCGATGCGGCCATAGGCGCGCACCCGGTAGCGGCGTATCCAGCCCGTGGCGGGCAGTTCCAGTTTGCGCGCCAGTTCGCCGTCATTGGTGAGCAGAAGCAGGCCTTCCGAATTGATGTCCAGCCGTCCAATGGACAGGACGCGCGGCATTTCGCGCGGCAGCGCGTCAAACAAAGTGGGGCGTCCTTGCGGATCGTTATGGGTGGTGAGCAGACCCTTGGCTTTGTGATAGCGCCACAGCCGCGATGGCTCTTGCTTGGGTATCGGCTTGCCGTCCACCAATATGGTGCTGGCGGCGGTGACGGTCACGGCGGGGGAATCGAGGCGCGCGCCGTCCACCTGCACCCGGCCCGCGCTGATCCAGCGCTCGGCTTCGCGGCGCGAACACAGACCCGCCCGCGCCATCACCTTGGCGATCCGTTCGGTTTTTTCCAGTGGCGTCTTGTCAGTCATTTCAGCGCTTGTCTTACAGGCAAAGCGGCGGGGTCACAATGCTTGACAAGCCCGCTGCCGCGCTTACCCTCAAACATCTCATGTTATCAAGCGATGAAACATATATGCGTCTGGCCCTTGATGAGGCTCGCGCCGCCGCCGCTCGCGATGAAGTGCCGATTGGCGCGGTGCTTGTGGATACTCCACGCGACGCCATTCTCGCCCGCGCGGGCAATCACGCCATCGGTTTGCATGATCCCACCGCCCATGCGGAAATATTGGCGATCCGCGCCGCAGCCGGGGCTCTGGGCAATTACCGGCTTAACGGGTGTACGCTCTACGTTACGCTGGAGCCCTGCGCCATGTGCGCCGGGGCGATCTCTTTTGCCCGGCTGGCGCGCGTCGTCTTTGCGGCGGAAGACCCAAAAGGCGGCGGCGTGCTGCATGGGGGCCGGTTTTTTGATCAACCCACCTGCCACCACCGGCCCGAGATCGCGTCCGGGGTGTTGGGAGAGGAAGCGGCGGCTTTGCTGCGGGATTTTTTTGCCGCGCGGCGCTAACAAAGCATGGGTGTTAAGGTCTGCGGACAATTGAAGCCGCCAAACACGTCATTCCCAGACGTTACGCGCGCCCAAAATATGTAGGATTTTGGACGTGAGTGTTAGATCTGGAATGACGCTCAACTTATATATTCTACAGACCCTAGAGATTCTTTTCCCGCTCAATCGCGCGCCAGCCGATGTCGCGGCGGCAAAAACCTTCAGGCCAGTCGATGAGGTCCACGGCGCCATAGGCTTGCCGCGCGGCTTGGGCAACGGTTTGTCCCAGACCCGTAACATTCAGAACCCGCCCGCCAATGGCGGTGATCTGATCGCCTTTGCGCGCGGTTCCGGCATGGAAAACCCGCGCGCCCGTCGCACCGGCCGCTTCAGTGAGATTACCAATGCGACCGCCTTTTTCGTAAGTGCCGGGATAGCCCTTGGACGCCATCACTACCGTAAGAGCGCTCTCCTCGCGCCAATCCAGCGCGATATCTTCGAGCGTTCCGTCCGCGGTGGCGATCAGTGCGGGAAGAAGATCCGATTTCAAGCGCATCATCAGCACCTGGCATTCGGGATCGCCAAAGCGGGCGTTATATTCAATGAGTTTTGGTCCCTCCGCGGTGATCATCAGTCCGGCGTAAAGCACGCCGGTGTATGGGCGCCCCTCAGCCGCCATGGCGTCAATGGTGGGGCGGATAATCCGTGTCAGGACAGTATCGCACAGCGCGTGCGTCAATACCGGCGCCGGGGAATACGCCCCCATGCCGCCTGTGTTGGGGCCTGTGTCTCTTGTCCCGGCGCGCTTGTGATCCTGCGCGGTGGCCAGCGGCAGGAATGATTTGCCGTCAGTTAAAACAAAGAAGCTGGCTTCCTCGCCGGTCAGAAACTCTTCGATGACGATTTCCCGGCCTGCATCGCCAAAAGCGCCCGCAAACATCTCGTCCACGGCGCCTTGCGCCGTTTGTACATCTTGCGCGATGACCTCGCCGGTGCCCGCCGCCAGACCATCAGCCTTGATGACATAAGGGGCGGGCAGGCCGGCCAGGTAGGTTTTTGCGCGGTCTGCATCTGTAAATTTCTCATAGGCCGCTGCGGGGATGTTATGACGGGCGCACAGTTCATGGGTGAAGGTTTTGGAGGCTTCCAGCTGAGCTGCGCGGGCCGTCGGGCCGAAGGATTTGACGCCCGCTTCGCTTAAACGGTCCACCAGCCCCGCCGCCAGGGGCTGCTCTGGGCCGACCACCACAAAGCCGATGTCATAGGTGCGGCAGGCGGCGAGAATCCCTTCGAAATCCAAGGGGTCAATGTCGAGGCATGCGGCGATATCGGCCATGCCGCCATTACCCGGCGCGCAATATAGCGTCCCCAGAAGCGGGCTGGACGACAGCGTCCAGGCCAAGGCGTGTTCGCGTCCGCCCGATCCAATTACAAGAACATTCATCCGCCGCGATTTCCTTCACTTGCGCCACATTGCCCGGTCCTTGTATCATGCGCGTTGAGGGGGGAAAAGCGCCTGTCTCTCATGATTTCACAACGGACCGGTTCTGCCATGAGCCCATCGAGCGAGGAAGACGTTACCGGCAATATGCCGGAATTCACGGTCAGTGAACTGTCCTTCGCGTTGAAACGCACTGTCGAAGAGGCCTATGGCTATGTGCGGGTGCGCGGCGAGATCGGCCGGGTCAGCAGGCCCGCGTCCGGTCATATCTATCTTGATCTCAAAGATGAAAAATCCGTTCTCAACGGGGTGGTCTGGCGCGGCGTGGCGTCGCGGCTGAAGGTGGCGCCGGAACAGGGTTTGGAAGTCATTTGCACGGGCAAGCTCACGACCTTTCCGGG
>JAJFIM010000152.1 GCA_021774995.1 Alphaproteobacteria bacterium
AAGAATCCTAGTATTGATAAGTTTGTAAAAATACTAATAAAGAGCCAACGCCTTCTCAGATTCTTTCGTTCAGCTTGTTCAATTTTTTGTCCCGCGATAAAATCAACAAGACTCGAAATTAATATGAGAGAAAGGAATCTATAATCCCACCACCCATAAAAAATATAAGATCCTAAGAGGGTAACGAAATTATTGTATCGAAGGTTATTAATCGTCAAAAAATAAATAACACTAAAGACGCCGAAAAATATTAGAAATGTTTGAGTTGTGAAGGTCATTTTAACCGGCGTTAGTCAAGGGAGTTGAGACGGTTCCCGTTTGATTATTAGAGATGCTCAATGAAAATAATTAGGGATTTTGACTTGCCCTCAATTTATCCCCGTCAATTGGTCGAGTCTGTTCATGTTATGCCCCTTGCTGTGTTGATTGGCAATGGTCTGGATCGGCGCGCCATCATCAAGATATTCAATCCGGCTTCTGATTCTTTAACGGCTCAGTTAAAAAAGCATTTCAATCTTTCTTAAAACATAGTATTCGACTACCATCTGGTGTAATTTTAAGAGTTGCCTTTCAGAATTGTGGTTACTCTCCTTGTTCCTGTGAAACCAACTTCACAGCCTGGCTAATTATCCTCCGTGCGAGATCAAATGAATGCCTTCTGTTAGTATCGTATTGATGAGCTTCAATCAGGAAGATTACATACGGGAAGCCGTGAAGTCTTTGTTCGCACAGGATTACGGTCCATTAGAAATTTTAATTTCAGATGATTGTTCCACAGACTCAACATACGACATATTAAAAAAAGAAGTTTCTTCCTATAGAGGTCCTCACGAAATACGCCTCCATAGAAATTCTGAAAATTTGCGCGGAGGTCACCTAGATGCAGCAGTACGACGGGCTCGTGGCGACTTTCTCGTTATCGCTCATGGCGATGACATTGCCAAGCCCAATAGAGTGCGCCGACTCGTCGAGACCTGGCGGAAACATAATGTCTCTCTCGTCAGCTCAAATGCCGAAGTGATTGACGATAGGAATCAACTCTTGGGTATTTTTTCCAATGCGGATGAATCCACAAAAATTGATTTGAAGAGCATTATTGTAGGTTGGGATAGACAATATCTTGGCGCCACAATGGGATGTCACAGGGATATATTTACCGCTTATGAAGCGATGAGCGATCAACGCGCAGGCGATGCATATGATTGCCATATTTTACCATTTCGCGCTCAGTTGTTAAACGGCGTCTATTATCTAAACGAAACTTTATTGCGTTATCGACGGCATGGCGATAATTGGGGTGACCGCCTTGCGGATCGCACTCAATCACCTCTTATTGCCGCTGAAGGATTTGCCGCGCTCCGTTTGATGAGTGAATCTTATATGCTGGAAGATTTGGATTATCGAATATCTAAAACAGAACTATCCGGGCAATTGAGTGGTATACGGGACAAGTTGATTAACAAAATCACGGCCACTATTCGAGACTGGGTTGAGCAACGTAATGAGCTTATCCGCTCAGGCAAACGACCCACCTGGGTCGCGAGATCTTTTCTTGACCAACGGCCTTTGAACCCTGATCTCGTTTTTCAGTCCTCAGAGCTGGCTGAGTTTATCTCCCTGTTGGAGGAAAATGAAACCCAAGAGATTGAGAAAATGCTGAAGGATCGCAGAAATGAAGGGCATAATGTCGGACCCTATCACTATTATTACGCCCATGCTTTATCAAAAACAGGCGATAGATCCGGTGCAATACGCGAAGTAGAAAAAGCCTTACTTCTAGACCCCGAAAAAGCAGATTACAAAGCTCTCTTGGGGAGACTATACTTGCGCGAAAATAAATTTGATCATGCAGAAAACTTACTTACCGATGCGATCACCCTCAAACCCCACGTCGCTGCTCCGCATTATCACCTTGCACTTACATTTGAACACCAGCAACGTTTTGACGAAGCTCTTCGCGAAGCGGAACAAGCCGCGAATTTAGATTCTTTGAAGGCCGAATACAAATCATTATTAGGCAAGCTTTATTTGCGTGAAAGCAATTTGGAGCGAGCCGTGGAAACTCTCACCGATGCAATTGCTTTAAAGCCTCGCGCATCAATCCCGCATCATTATTTAGCACTCACATACCAGCGCCAGAAGCGCTACGATGATGCGCTTTATGAAGCGGAGAAAGCCATAAACATAGATCCGGAAAAACCCCATTATCTGGCTTTGGCAAGCAGGCTCTATGTTGAAAATGGGGAATTGGACAACGCCGAAACTACGATCCGCAAGGCCCTAGGATTCATGCCGGACGCAGCTAATTATCATCATTTACTTAGTTTGATTCTCCAAAAGAAAGAAAATATTGGTGATGCCATTATTGAAATCAAACGAGCTATCGACCTGGACATCAGCAATCAACATTATCCTCTTTTACTAACAAGCTTACTTTCATCACAACGAAATCGATAATACGCAGACGCCAATTAACGCGCCGTGACCAAAATCACCAAATCACCTGAGTACGGAAAGCAATGCCTAATCGGCAACTCCATAAAATAAATAGGCGCCTCAAAGCCATTTGGTGGCGCATAAAAAAGAG
>JAJFIM010000153.1 GCA_021774995.1 Alphaproteobacteria bacterium
TTGGATGGAAAGGACGGCGTTTGCTTCAGAAGAAAGAGGCGCGGTTGAGGGGGGTTGATTTACCTGCTCAGGCGCGGCGTCAAGTGTCAAGCCGGTTTGCGCACGGGTTGCGTCTTCTGGAGCGGCGGCGCGTATGGAGTCAATAGGATCAGGTTGGGTAGAATCATCCTGCGTGAGGTTTTCTGTCTTGCGGCTATCGCGTCTGTTTTCCGGCGGCGTTGCCGTGTCGCGCGCTGCCTGCTCTTGGGGCAAATGATCCGCAAAATTGTCAACCGGCTCAGAGGAGGCCTTGTCAGACTTAGGCGCCCGTCGTTCAGCGGGTTCGGGGCGCGGCGTAACAATGATGTCGAGAGATGCGGTCATACTTAAGCTGTCGTCTTTTGCGCGCCGTGAATGGTTCATGCCAAATGCATAGCCCTTTTATAGCAAAGCCTAGGCCAAGAATTTGAACCTTGGACATTGGCGGAAAACCAATGTTTATGAGATTTCAAATCACTGTTTCCGGGTGATGAAATTTCCCCTCGGCAAGTCTTGCCGGGCAGAAGCGTAGCCCTGCGCATAATTGTTCTTTGGTGAATTTTGTAATCAAAGATCAGTAAACGGAAATAATATTGTGAAATATTTCAATTTTGCGTTGATGCGGCAAATATGCAGTTTTTTCTAGCGATCATTTGCGAAATTTGTTTGGCATCCCCATTGCACATCATGATGGCGCGCGTTGAGCGTTACAAGATATAACCGTTGAATAAAAATATGGGTGATGTTCATGAATGTAAGTAATTATATAGGAGTTAGGGCTTGCTGTGTTCTTATGATTGCGGGAATGCGCAGCGCCGCCCGGCGGAAAAAATTTCCCAGTGATGGGATGAAGCTGCCGCGAGACGGCAATAATGAACCCAGCACGCTCTGGCTTCAAGGGTGTCTCGCGCCGCGTAAAACTAGCTTGATTTCCAAAGGTAGTTTGAGATGAGCATTGGCGCGATCCTGAATAATGCGTTTTCCGCCCTGCAACTTAATCAAGAAGCATTGCGCGTTACGTCAAACAATGTGGCGAACGTCAACACGCCGGGTTATGCGCGCCGGGTGGTTGAGCAGGAAGCTTCGACCGTTCAGGGAATTTCCAATGGCGTGGCTATTTCTGAGATCAAGCGCATCGTCGATGGTTTTTTTGTGCGCGAAGCCTTGAGCGCGCGCTCAGGCCGCGCTCAGTTTCAAGCGCAATTATCCATTCATGATCGGTTGCAGTCGATATTCGGCGCGCCCGATCAAAACACGTCTCTGCCGGGACAAATAGACCGCGCTTTGGCGTCGCTGGCGGATTTGTCCGTCGATGTTACTTCCGCCGTTCAACGAACTAGCGCTGTTTCCGATTTGCAGTTGATGACGGGGGCTTTTTCTTCTCTTTCCGATCAGATACAGGGTATCCGCACTGATATTGATCGCAGCATTGCCGCCAATGTCACGACGTTAAACAGCCTGTTCGAGCAGGTTCAAAGTTTAAACGCCACCATTGAACGCGAACTTGTTTTGGGGGGGAATGCCGCCGCCCTTCAGGATCAAAGAAGTACGGTTGTAGAGGAAATCGCATCAATCATGGATGTGAAAACGTCACCGCAACCAAGCGGCTCTCTTTATTTGTCAACGCAGGACGGATTTTCTCTCGTTGGCGCCCTCAGGGTGGAATTGAGTTACGCCCCGCAAAACGCCATGTCGGCGAGTACGGTGTCGCTGCCCCTCGTCGCAACCACCATCACTCCATCAACCGGGACGGCCATTCCTCCGATTCTGCCGCTTGATGCGCATATCACCGGCGGGGAATTGCGCGGCTTGCTCAATATGCGGGATGGGACTTTGCCCGAACTGGCCTCTGAGATTGGACAATTGGCTGGCGCGGTGGCGGACCGGCTCAATGCCGTCCAGAATGATAATTCCGCAGTGCCGGCGCCCTCTGTTTTGGTGGGCCGCAATACCGGTCTGGTGGCTGCGGACAGCTCTAATTTTACCGGTCAGATGACGTTGGCCGTGACCGCGGCGGATGGCTCTTTGGTCTCTCAGATTGCCTTTGATTTTACCGCCGGAATTTATGCGGTTGACGGCGGCGCGCCCATTGCCATTGGCGGAAGCACGATCGGCGATGTCGTTGCGGCCATGAATGCGGGCTTGGGCGCCAATGGAAGCGCCAGTCTGACGGGCGGCGCGTTGACCGTGCAGGCGGCGGGCGGCAATGGGGTTTCTTTCCTTCAGGACAGCGCCAATCCAAGTTCGCGCGCGGGCCGTGGAGTTAGTCATTTTTTCGGCTTGAATGATTTGATTGAAGCGCAGCGGCCGAGCACATTCGAAACCGGGGTGAGCGGCGCCGATGCTCATGGTTTTACTCCCGGCCAAACGATTGATTTTGTCATCCGCAATCCTGATGGGCGTGAAGCCATACAATATACATACACTGTTGCGGGTGCGAGTTTTGATGACATTGTGGCGGATCTCAACAACCCGGTCACAGGTTTGGGGTCTTTCATGTCATTCAGCCTGGGCGCCAATGGGGAATTGACGGCCGCGCCGCAATCAGGTTTTGGCGGTTTTCAGCTCCAGGTGGCGTCAGACGGAACGGCGCGCACGGGGTCAGGCGTTGCTTTTACGGAAATGTTCGGTTTGGGGACGCGTTATCAAATGGAGCAGGCGCAAGGTATGGCGGTGGTCAGCCGCATTGCTAATAATCCCGATCAATTGGCGCTGGCGAAACTTGATTTAAGTATTGGAACGCCGGGCTCTTTGGTCCTCAGTTCCGGCGATAATCGCGGGGCGCTTGAATTTGATTTGGTGCGCAGCGCGGCGGTGAATTTTGCGCCGTCGGGCCATTTAGGCGCCGCCAGCGCTTCCCCAGAGGAATACGCCGCGTTGATCCTGGCCGATATGGGGACGCAAGCGGCCCAGATAGATTCTTTAAGCGCCGACAGTATTGCCCTTAGTGAAGAGGTTGAGCAGCGCAAGCAAGAAGTCCAGGGCGTGAATATGGATGAAGAGCTCGCCAATATGATGGTTTTTCAGCAATCTTATAATGCGGCGGCGCGCATGATAACGGCGGCGCGCGAGCTGTATGATACGCTTTTGCGCATGGTGTAACGTGTACTGACTAATAAATTAGGAATCGGGATATGACGCGAGTTACGGATTTAGCGCGAAGCCAGGCTCTTCTGGCGCAACTTCAGGCTTTGAAATCATCGTCTTTTCAAACTGAGCGCCAAGTGGCGACCGGAAAGAAGGCGCAATATTTTAAAGAAATTGGCAAGGATACAGGCGTGCTTTTATCCGCGAAAGCATTGGAGGGGCGCATTACGCAATTTCAGAAGACGGGTGAGCTGGTGTCGTCCCGTATTGAATTGCAAAATGTTCAGCTTCAATCCTTGTCGGATTCCGCCGGCGCGTTGCGTCAATCAGTTCTGGACGCCGTGAGTCTGAACAAAGGCGTTGGCTTTATGGCTAAAATATCGCAGCTCTTTGAAACATCCGTTGGCATTCTCAACAGTAAAATCGATGGTAAATATATCTATTCAGGAACGCGGTCTGATGTCCCGCCGGTCAATATTTCCAAGATAGGCGAACTTGTCGCGATCCCGGCCGCGGCGAATGTTTTCGATAACAACACTCTGAAACAAAGTGCGCGGCTCGATGAAAGCCTGATCATTGAGTATGGCGTTGTGGCCAGCGAAATCGCCACCGATTTGTTTGACGCTATTAAGCGGATTGCCGATTATGACGCTAATCCGGCGACCGGTCCGTTCCAGAGTGATTTGACGCCGGCGCAAGCGGCGTTTCTTCAGGGTGAAATGGTCAATCTCATTGCGTTGACTGACCAGTTGACGGCGGTTGTGGCTGAAAACGGCAGTAAATTCGAGCAGGTTCAGACGACGACCCAGCGCCATGTTTCGACTGAAATCTATGTTACGGGTTTTATATCCGACATTGAAGACGTTGACATCGCCGAAGCCATCACCCGCCTCAATGAAGACCAAACGGCCACGGAAGCCACCATGCGCATGCTCTCGACGCTGAACCGGCTGACGCTGTTGGACTTTCTCTAAGGGTTTTACCGGCGGTCATTCCGTCGACGTCGCGCGGTAGGCGGCGGCGCGTTCAGCGGCGATGCGGTCGCGCACAGATTCGCCTTCATAACCGAATTCCTCTAATGCGCGGGCGGCCAATTGAAGTCCGGCCTCAATGGCGTCTGGGATGACGAAGCCCGCCCCCGCCTCGGAAAGTCTGCGGGCGTGGTCGGCGTCCCGGGCGCGCACAAGGATCAACGCATCCCGCCTCAAATTACGCACGGCGCGCACCATAGCTTCGGCGCTGTCGGCGTCATCGACAGTAATGATGAACATGGCCGCCCCTTGAGCTCCGGCGCGCGCCAGGATCTCCGGACGCGCGGCGTCGCCCAGATATGCCCTCCAGCCCTCTTCGCGCGCTTTTGCGACGCAAATCGGATTGCGCTCCAGCGCAACGACCTCCGCCTCTTCCGTCTCCAGGATGCGGGCGATGGCGTGGCCGACCCGGCCAAAACCGGCGACAATCACATGTCCTTTGAGGCCGGCAAAATCATCCATAAGGCCCGCTTCTTGTCTCGCTTTGGCGAAACGCGCCGCCGTGATCCGGCCGAGTTGACCGAGGAGCGGGATGAGCGCCATAGATAGACCTGCGATTGCGGCGACAAGCGCCGCCGCTTCACCACCCAGCACGCCGCCCGCCACGGCGGTGGCGAGGATTATGAAGGCGAACTCGCCGGCGGGCGCAAGTAAAAAGGCGGTCTCGATGGCAAGAGACGCCCCGCCCGCAAACAGTCGGCAGGCAATCGCTGCGATCACGGCTTTAACGATGAGAAGAGCGAGCAGGCCGCTGGCGACCCAGGGCAACAGGCGTCCGATGATTTCGAGATCGAAGCTCATGCCGACAGTCATGAAGAACAAGCCGAGCAGCAATCCTTTAAACGGCTCAAGATCAACCTCCGTCTGATGCTTGAACTCAGTTTCCCCCAAGAGCAACCCAGCGAGAAATGCGCCAAGTGCGAGGGAGAGGCCGGCGCTTGCCGTGATGACGGCGGCGCCCACCACCGTGAAAAGCGTAAGCGCCATGAGGAAATCGCGTCCGCCGGCATGGGCGGCAAGCCTGAAGACGCGCCGCAAGAGGAACCGCCCGATTATGAAAATGGCGAGAATTGCCAGGAAGCCGTCTATAAGCGCCTCGGCGATGATGGTTGCGAGGCTGAACTGCGCGTCTTGAGAAGCGAAATCAACAAAGATCAAGATGGGGGCGACCATAAGATCCTGAAACAGCAGAACGCCGAGCGCCGCGCGTCCGACGGGCGCCGCCGCGCGCCGCTTCTCGGTCAGCACTTGCATCACGACCGCGGTTGAGGACAGCGCCAGCGCCAAGCCGACAATGGCGGCGGCGGGCGCGGTCAGGCCGAGAAAATAGGCCGTAATTCCGATGATCGCGGCGCTCATCCCCGCCTGGAGGCCTCCGGCGCCGAAAACCACCTGGCGCAAAGCCCAAAGCTTCTCAAAAGAAAATTCGAGGCCGAGCATGAACAAAAGGAAGAGAATGCCGAGTTCCGCGAACAAGGCCGCCGCCTGCGGGTCTGAAATCGTAAAGAGCTCCAACACAGGCCAGTGCGCCGCCAGCAAACCTAATCCGTTGGGGCCGAGCGCCACGCCCGCCGCCACAAATCCAACGACTGTCGGCAGACGCAGGAGACGAAAGAGCGGCACCACAATGCCGGCCGCGAAGAGAAAAACAAGGATATCCTTGATCAGGAGTGCTTGACCCTCATGCCCCATGCAAATCCATCCTCCGCGCGCGTTTTTAATTGTGCGGTCAGTACGCCTTAACTTGCCTATTTTCCGCTCCGGCGTATAGTGCCCGCCCGATGAAGTAAGGCGCTATGACCGAAGCAACATTAAAGACCAGCCTCACACCCGCCCGCGCGGCGCCGTCCCTTGAGCGGAACTCTTTAGGGTTTGACGCGCCGCCCAATGCATGCCGCGTGGTCGTGGCCATGTCCGGCGGCGTTGATTCATCCGTAACGGCCGCTTTGCTAAAAACGCAAGGCTATGACGTTATCGGAATCACGCTGCAACTATATGACCATGGCGCGGCGCTTCAAAAAAATGGCGCCTGTTGCGCCGGCCAGGACATTCATGACGCCACCCGCGTGGCCCAGGCGCTGGATATTCCCCATTACGTGCTGGACTATGAAAACCGCTTTCGCCAATCGGTAATGGAGGAATTTGCCGATTCATATCTGGCCGGGCACACGCCGATCCCGTGCGTGCGGTGTAATCAGACGGTCAAGTTTGACGGCTTGCTCGGCATGGCCCGCGATCTGGGCGCTTTGTGCATGGCGACGGGCCATTATGTCCGCCGGACGGTTGGGCCTCAGGGTCCTGAGCTGCACCGCGGCGCAGATGAGGGCCGTGACCAGAGCTATTTTCTATTCGCCACCACGGCGGAGCAACTTTCATATCTGCGCTTTCCGCTCGGCGATCTCACCAAATCCGAGACCCGCGACATGGCGTTCCGTCTAGGCCTTAGCATTGCCGATAAACCGGACAGTCAAGATATTTGCTTTGTGCCGCAAGGGCATTATGCATCCGTCATTGAACGCTTGCGGCCGGGCGCCAGCGCGCCGGGTCCGATCGTTCATATTGATGGCCGGGTGTTGGGCCGTCATGACGGGATTATTCATTACACGGTGGGGCAAAGGCGGGGCCTGGGAATTGCCATGGGGGACCCGCTTTTTGTGGTGGCGCTACACGCTGAGGACCACAAGGTGATTGTCGGCCCCCGCGCGGCGCTGCAAACCAGGCGGTTACAGGTGAGGGACGTGAATTGGCTGGGAGACGGGCTTTTTGAGGATCAGGCGAAAGCCGGCCGGTCTTTATATGTCAAGGTGCGATCCACTCATACGCCGGTCCCGGCGCGCCTGCTGGCGGGGTCTTCCGGCGCCGAAGTGGAGTTTGAGACGCCCGAAGATGGGGTCTCGCCAGGCCAGGCCTGCGTTTTCTATGATGGGCTGGGGCAAACCCGGGTTCTGGGCGGCGGATGGATCGCAGGGACCACCGGCATGTCCGGCGGTTGACGGAAAATCCGGATCTTGCGTTAAGGGATGGAGATAGAAGCTGGCGCCGCGTTGCGGCTCACGCTAAGGTGAGTGACGTCACGGGTGCGAAAAGTGGGGGATTTGCGTTGGAACTTTCGAAAATGGATGCCCATTCGGTGCGTGAAGCTTACGCCCGGTGGGCGCCGATTTATGACGCCACTTTTGGAATTATTACGCAAATAGGCAGGCGCCGCGCCTTATCGGCCATTAATGCGGGATGCGGGAAGCTGCTGGAGGTGGGCGTCGGGACCGGCCTCTCTTTGCCGGGATATTCGAAGGATCTGGAAATCACCGGCATTGATCTGTCGGTGGAAATGCTGGAGCGCGCCCGCGAGCGCGTCGCCCGAAAAAGACTTAAAAATATTGCCGGCATTCATGAAATGGACGCCGCCGATCTCACTTTCCCGGATGGTTATTTTGACACCGTTGTCGCCATGTTCGTTATGACGGTGGTGCCGGACCCTGTGGCGGTGATGGCGGAGCTTGAACGGGTTTGCGCACCGGGCGGTTCGGTGGTGATTATCAACCATTTTTTTGGCGGACAGGGCGTGCGCGGCACTGTGGAGCGGGCCATGACGCCGTTCGCTCAAAAGCTTGGGTGGCGGCCCGATTTCCCTTTGGACCTGGTCATGAAGCAGGCGGGTCTGAAACTCTCCGGGGTGCGCTCGCTGCCGCCTGTGCGGTTGTTCACCATGCTGGAGTTCGAAAAGGTTGACGTCGCTCTTGCTTGACAGCCATGGGGGGCGCGCTTAAAAAACCATCGCGTTTCTACCCTGATCCCGCCCGCGCGGCGCGATAAGGGGTGAGGGGCGTTCTAAAGCGTGATCGTCTTTTGCGGATGCGCTCCAGGTCTGGCGGCGGGCCTATCAAAAGTGTGGCGAAGTAGCTCAGTTGGTTAGAGCACCGGAATCATAATCCGGGTGTCGGCGGTTCAAGTCCGCCCTTCGCTACCAATTCTTTTGGTGCCCGACCTGAGAGATAGTTGACGCTTTGTACCGGAGACATGGCTTGACTCTAATGTTCTCTTTTTGTTCTATTAACCGCCCAGCTTGCAAAGGGCGGTTATGCGTAAACCAGAGACGATTGAGCGGCTTTATCTTGATTTTGACGGGTTTTTTGCCTCCGTCATGCAACAGGCCATGCCGGCGTTGCGGGGGCGTCCCGTCGGCGTGATCCCCTTTGATGCGGCGGCGGCCAACTCAACTGTGGTGATCGCCTGCTCAAAGGAGGCCAAAGCCGCCGGGTGCCGTAATGTCATGCGCGTGCCTGAAGCCCGGCGCCTTTGCCCGGACATTCAGCTTGTGACCCAGCGCCCGGATCTGTTCCGGCGGGCGCACAATGCCCTTCTGAACGAGATCGCTTGTGAAATTCCCGTTGACGCCATCAAGTCCATTGACGAGTTGACCTGCTGTCTGGACCGTCATGATATCACGCACCCGCGCGATTTGGCGCGGCGCATCAAAACGCGCCTTCGCCAGAATATTGGCGATCAGATCACATGTTCCATTGGGTTTGCCGCCAATCGCATGCTCGCTAAAATCGCGTGCAAAATAGACAAGCCAAATGGCGTGACGATCTGGACGCCTGCGGCCATGCCCGCGCCGCTCTTGCCTCTTCCCCTGTCCGACATACCCGGCATTGGCGTGCGTATGGAGCGCCGCCTGGGCCGCGCCAATATTTGGAGCATAGAAGATTTATGGAAGAGTGAGCCCAAACGGCTCCGCGCCCTCTGGGGCAATGTTAATGGCGAGCGTATGTGGTACGCCTTGCATGGTTATGACATTCAAGCAACGCCCACGGGGCGCGGCATGTACGGCCACGCGCGGGTGTTGCCGCCCGCCTGGCGGAATATGTTGCATGCGCGGGAATGCGCGCGGCTGCTGCTTGTCAAAGCGGCTCGCCGCATGCGCCGGGATGGGTATTACGCCGCCAGGCTCTGGCTTTGGCTCAGTATCCGGAAAGACGGGGCGTATAAAGATCGTTTTCGGGAACACGGCTGGTCTGGTGGGCGCTACTTGCCTTACGTCAATGACGACCACGCCTGTCTTTCAGCCCTGGAGCGCATCTGGGCAAGTGCGCAGACACAAATCTCCCAGCGCGCAAAAATTATCCGGGTCGGGGTGACATTGGCGAATCTGGCGCCGGCCCGGGCGCGCCAACTCGACATTTTCCTGAACGACGACCGGGACCGGCAACGCTGGGAGCGCCTGACGGAGGCGGTTGACCGCATCAATGGCAAGTTCGGCAAACGGGTTGTCACGTTTGGGCCCTGGACGCCGCCGCCGGGCGGTTATGCAGGGGGTAAAATCTCCTATACAAGAATTCCGAGTGCGGAGGATTTCTGGTGAGCTGGCTGGAAAACACAAGCCTGCGCGATCTTGATGAGGGCGTGGTGATTGAGGCGATATGCATCCGTTGTCTGCATACATGGCGGCAAAGTCCCACGGCGCTCTTGCTTAAAGTCGATCACCGCGATGTGCGGCTCGATGAAGTCGCCGCCAACCTTGCCTGCCTGCACCCCTATTGCCGCCATGTGGGTGTCCGGCTTACGCTCATTCGCAACGAAGACACAAGCGGTTTTGTCGGCGGCATGCCTTAGGGCGCCATGCGCAAAACTGTGCGCGCGTTTAAGCGTTATCTGTACATAAAGGGTTTTGATGCGTCCTTCAGATCCTTATAACGGTCGCGTAATTTTGTCTGGCGTGAGACAAGCGGAATTTTCTCGCCATTGATAATCACTGCGTCCGCATTGGTCATGACTTCCAGAGGATCGCCGTCCCACACCACCACATCGGCAGTCATGCCGGGTTCCAAGGCGCCATATTGATCGTCAATCCCGAATATTTTTGCAGGATTCACGGTGATGGCTTCGAGCGCCGCCCGCCAGGGCAGGCCGTAGGCTACGGCGTTGCCGGCGGTTTGCGTGATCAGCCGGGCGTTTTCAACCTCGACCATCCCGGAAGAGCCGCCGGTGATGGCAAAGAGGATTCCGGCGTCGGCGAGCCGTGCGGCATTGTGGGAAGTGGCGGCCAAGCTTTCAAAGAATTCAGGCAGATTGTTGAGCGGATTCAGGATCACCGGAATGCCCGTGCGCGCCAGATCATCCGTGACCATCCAGGCTTCCTTGCCGCCAAACAGGATGATGCGCAGGGAGGGATAGAGATCCTGAAGCTTGGTGACTTGCCGGATGTCCGAGGCCCGCTCGGCACGGACCAGAAGCGGAATCTGCCCGTCAAGAACGGGGATGAGCGCTTCAATATCCAGGCGCTTAGTATAAGCGTCTTGCCGCCAGCCTTTGGCGTAACTGGCTTGGTTAGCCTGGTAATTTTGCACTTCGCTCAAAGTATTGAGAAGTGACACCCAGGCCGCGCCGCGCGCGCCGCCTGCTTTACTGGCGCCCAATGCGCCCAGTTCGACATACATCACGGCCCTGGGGCGCAGCAGCATATCCGCGCCCAGCCCTAAATGAACCAAAGCGCCAAGACCGCCAAAAAGACTGCCATTCATTCCCCCGGGGCCAAAACTGAATGTGCTGGGCAGGACAAGGGCGCGCGTCACCCCCTCCATGCGCGTGATCGCAATAGCCGTTGAATTAGGATTGAGGCCGTAACTGACGTCAAAGGCGGCGCTGAAAGGCGCTTTTTGCGCACTGTGATCGGAGGCGGAACCCTCCATCATAACTTCTTGCAATCCCAGCCGCGTGGCGGCGTTCATCAGGCCGGGGGTCACCCATTTGCCGCTGGCGTCGATGACGTCAAACCCATCTGGGATGGCGATGTTTTGTCCCACCGCGCTGATTTTTCCGTCCTCAATAAGCACAGTGCCGTTTTCCACAATGCCGGCCGCGCTCATCGTGTGAATGGCGCCGCCGGTGATCGCAATATTTTCCGCATGCGCCAGAGTCAAAGGCGCGCTCAAGAGAAGGCAAGCGAGGAGTGCGTTAAGGGTTTTCATTAGATGTCTCCTTCACCAGGTTGACCCAGTTCAAAGTCGCTGATCGGCTGGACCGCCTCGTCGTTAAGGTCAAAGACCAGGGCGCCGTCCACATAAACTTGCTCCGCCCGCGTGTAAGTGCTGAACGGATCGCCGTTCCACAACACGACGTCGGCATTTTTGCCTGGCTCAAGCGAGCCTGTTTGCTCTTCCACCCCGATCGCTTTTGCCGGGTTGAAAGAGAGCCAGGTCCAGGCTTGCGCTTTGGTGAAGTTTACGCCGGCTTTGTTGCCGTCAGCCAGCGCTTTTGCGGCTTCCTGGTTGAGCCGTTGAATTCCCGAGGGTGAATCGGAATGCACAATGGTGCAGGCCCCTGCATTGGCGACAAAAGGAATGTTTTCCTGTATGCCGTCATAAGCTTCCATCTTAAAGCCCCACCAATCGGCCCACATGGCTGCGCAGGTGTCGTTTTCGGCCAGATAATCAGCTATTTTATACGCTTCCACGGCATGATGAAACGCCGTGATTTTATAGCCGAATTCTTTGGCGACATCGAGCATCACCACCATTTCGTCCGCACGGTAACAATGCATGTGAACCAGGATTTCTCCGTTCAGCACACCCATCAGCGTGTCCAGTTCAAGATCGCGGGTGGGCGCTTTGGCGTCCTCGCCTGCCTCAAATTTCTTGTTGTACTCGTCCCATTTCTGTTTGTACCCGGCGGCTTTGATCCAGGCGGCCCGGTAGCCGGCAACATTGCCCATGCGCGTGCCCGGCGCGCGGCCTTTGGAGCCGTATACCCGTTTGGGATTTTCGCCGCACGCCATTTTCAGACCATAAGGCGCGTCGGGGAATTTCATGCCCTGCATTGAGCGGGCGGGGACATTTTTAAGGACGACGGAGCGTCCGCCGATCAGATTGGCTGAACCGGGAAGAATTTGCAGGGCAGTGACCCCGCCCGCCAGCGCGGTGGCGAAAGCCGGGTCCTGCGGCCAGACGCTGTGTTCGGCCCATACATTGGCGGTCACCGGCGACGACATCTCATTGCCGTCTTCATGGGCGCCGCGCACTTGCGGCTGGGCATAGACGCCAAGGTGCGAGTGCACGTCGATAATGCCGGGGGTCAGCCATTTGCCTGTCCCGTCAATGGTTGCGATTCCTTCCGGCGCGGTGAGCGCCGCGCCCACGGCTTTGATTTTACCGCCTTCCATCAGCAGCGCGCCGCCATCGATCCGCCCGCCCCGCCCATCAAGAAGCGTGACATTGGTGATAAGCACGGGCGCAGAGGGAAGGGCCTTATATGTGGAGGGGAAGGGGTTGGGGTCGATGACAACCAGTTCTTTTTGATCCTTGGTCTTGTCGTCATCTTCCGATTTTGCCGTGTCCGAACCTTTGAACATGCCCGACTCGATGGCGACGAGCGCCGCGAGCAGCGCGACAATGGCAAGGAGAGCAGTGGTCTTCAATGTCTGGCTTGGCATGAGAAATTCCCCGGGGCGAAGTGATGCGTTAAAGCCAATGCGACCATTCCAGCCGCTGGCGGGTAACCATATCTTGATCGGGAAGCCTATTGTATATGGAACTTACGGCCAAGCATTTTTAAGTGCGGGCGGCGCGTCTAAACCACAGAGCGAACTGAGTGTGGCGCGCGGGGGCGTTCAGTCCGCCATCTGATCCCGCCCATGGCGCCGGTCAAAGTCGAGCCGCGGCCCGGCGGGCACAATGCCAGTGGGATTGATGGTGCGATGACTGGCGTAATAATGGCGCTTAATGTGCGTGAAATTGACCGTCTCGGCGATGCCGGGCGTTTGATATAGATCGCGCACATAGGCGGAGAGGGCGGGATAATCCTCCACACGCTG
>JAJFIM010000154.1 GCA_021774995.1 Alphaproteobacteria bacterium
TCAGCTTGGGCGCCGGGATAATATTTATAAGGCGCGCATTAAGATCCTTGTGCAGAGTACGGGCGCGGCGGAGTTCGCAGCTCAAGTCGAAGAAGAATGGGCGCATATCCGTGATGGATATCTGCAACTTCCCCAAAGCGAGATTAACCGTATACGC
This sequence comes from Alphaproteobacteria bacterium, assembly GCA_021774995.1. Classification (GTDB taxonomy): domain Bacteria; phylum Pseudomonadota; class Alphaproteobacteria; order SMXP01; family SMXP01; genus JAJFIM01. The sequence goes on from JAJFIM010000154.1 coordinate 158, forward strand.
GCCTATTTTGCGCCCCCCGACTACGATAAGCTGCCCAAAACCGACGCCGAGCACGCATTGAAGGTGTCGGAAATTCCTGAATTTGCGCGCTGGGTGGAGCAAAATGTGGCCGAACACAAGCAGGTCGGCTACGCCATTGTCAATATTTCCCTTAAACCCATTGGCGGCATTCCTGGCGACGCAACAGCCGCACAGATGAACATTGTGGCGGATCTGGCCGCGCGATATTCATGGGACGAGATTCGCGTCACTCATGAACAGAATCTTGTTTTGCCTCATGTCAGGCAAGCTGACCTCTTTGTTGTTTGGCGTGAATTGAACCGAGCGGAAATGGCGACGCCAAACATAGGGCTTGTCTCGGATATGATTGCATGTCCTGGTCTTGATTATTGCAATCTGGCCAATGCGCGTTCGATCCCCGTGGCGCAGAACATTTCCGAGCGGTTCCGCGACCTCAAACGCCAACACGATATCGGGGAAATCAAAATCAAGATTTCCGGCTGCATTAATGCCTGCGGTCATCACCATATCGGCAATATTGGAATCCTCGGCGTTGATAAGAAGGGCGTTGAGTTTTATCAAATTACTGTAGGGGGCGGCGCGGGCGATGGGGCTTCCTTAGGAGATATTGTCGGGCCGGCCTTTTCTTATGACGACGTGGTGGATGCCGTGGAAACAATCATCGAGACCTATCTTAGCCACCGTGAAAGCGGCGAGCTGTTTAACGACACTTACGCACGGATAGGATTGAAGCCCTTTAAGGAGAAACTCTATGCCGCTCATTAAAAACAATCAGCTTGTTGATGATCCGTGGCGTGATTTGAGCGATGAAAACAAGGCGCCTCTTGCTGAAGAGACGGACATCATCGTGAGTTATGAACGTTGGCGAGAAGACCGCAACGTGTTGGTGCGCAGGAATGGCCGTTTGGGTGTAAAGCTTTCCAGTGATCAGCCACCCTCGCTGATTGAGGATTCCCTTGAGTATTTGGATGTTATTGTATTGGATTTCCCCCGTTTTACCGATGGGCGCGGGTTTTCGTACGCTCGTTTGTTGCGAGAACGCTATGGGTTCACCGGTGAGATTAGAGCAGTGGGGCAATGGTTCCGGGATCAGATGGCGTTTATGCAACGCTGCGGCATTAACGCTTTTGTGGTGAACGGCGATCGATCCCTTGGTGAGTGGCTGGAAGCTCAGCAAGAAATCAGCGTTGTTTATCAGCCGGCGGCCGATGACCGAACCTGGGTGTCGCGTATGCGCTCAACGGCTTCGCGAACGGCGCGGGCGGCGGCGGAGTGATGCGCGCGTGAGCACGAACGATCAAGCCCTCCGTTTGGCCGATGAGATTGCGCGCGATCAAGCAGCGCAAGAGGCGCCCGATTCTGCGCGCGCGCGCCTGGAGGCGTTGGATCGCTCTACGTCCCGGGCCAACGTCCAAGACTTTCTGCACACTATGATCGTCAAAGAGTTTGCCGGACGTATCGCTGTTGTATCCTCTTTCGGGGCTGAAGCGGCGGTGTTGCTGCACCAGGTTGCCAAGGTTGATACGGCGATACCGGTTATTTTTCTCGATACCGGCATGCATTTTCCCCAAACTCTACAATATAAAGAGGAACTCACCCGTTTCTTGGGACTGACCGATGTGCGCAGCATCTTGCCGGAGGCGGGCAGCTTGGCGCGCGAAGATTCGGGCAATACGCTTTGGCAGTGGGATACGGATCGATGCTGCCATATCCGCAAGGTGGTTCCGCTTGATCAGGCGCTGAAAGGATTTGACGCCTGGATCAATGGCCGCAAGCAGATGCACGGCGGCGCGCGCGCGCGATTGCCCCGCCTTGAGATGAACGGCGCCGTGGTGAAGGTCAATCCGTTAGCGCATTGGACGCGTGAAGATGTGGAAACGGCATTTAAGGTACATAATCTGCCGCGCCACCCTATGGTGGAACAGGATTATTCTTCCATCGGCTGTTGGCCATGTACGGCCCCCTCCAAGGGAGCGGATTTGCGCTCCGGTCGCTGGTCGAATAGTGATAAAACGGAATGCGGCATCCATATGTCTCCCTCCCCCCGCGTGGCCGCGGGCCGGACCGCATGAAATTCATGAAGATGAGTGGCGGGCATTGATTAGGGCAGGCGAGATGGCATAATCTTGAGTCTTTAGAGGAGCCTTCCTTTGGCATGAATGACGATCTTCCAGTGAGCAACATTCTTTCCTGCACTTGGATACGCATCGGCGTATTTCTCTTTGGGCTGGTGAGTGTGGGTTTGGGGATTATCGGCATGTTTCTGCCCGTGATGCCGAGCACAGTCTTTTTTCTCATTGGATTGTGGGCTTTTTCCAAAAGCTCTGTGCGGTTCCACAGTTGGCTTTATACCCACCCCCGCTTTGGTCAATCTCTGCGGGATTGGCACCAGCATCGCGCGATTCCCTTGAAGGCCAAGATGGCGGCGGTGGGCCTCATCTCATTGAGTTTTATGGTGATTTTGGTGTTCGTGGCTCAGGCTTGGTTGTTGGTTCTTTTGGGAGCGATTTTGGGAGCGGTGGTTGTGTTTATACTCACGCGCCCTCACAATATTTCCGATCTTCGGCGGCAAAGCCCTTGAAGGGGCGTTTTCAGCGCATGGCTAAATCTCCATGACCGCGCAACCTCATCTGGGCCTGGCCTTGGGCGGCGGCGGG
>JAJFIM010000155.1 GCA_021774995.1 Alphaproteobacteria bacterium
CATTTTTCATAGCGATGATGCGAAATTCCGATTCACCTGCATGTTTCGAACCCGGCAGACCGCCGCATCTGACAGCGTATTTGCCTGAATCCGGGTATTCCGCCACTTCCGGCGTCTCCATTGTGCTCACCGCCAGATACACAAGTTCAGAATCGGACGTGTTGCGTATTTGCCGCGGCGCATCAGGGCCGGGCGGGCAACAAATGACGTCGCCTTTGCGCAAGGGGTATTCGTCGCCCGCAAAGCGCAACGTCCCCTCGCCTTCCAGTATAAGGAACATTTCTTCGTTGGCGTGGTGTAGGTGATAGGGAAACGCCGCCTTGCCGGGCGCCAGCCGCGTCACGTTATAGCCGAGTTTTTGCGCACCCAAAACGCGGCCAAGCCCCCCCATCCTGGCTTCGAATTTTCCGCCGTCTCCCCAGTCATTATACGTCACGTCATCCAAATTCATCACTGGGCTGGTTTTGCTTGTCGGCATCTCGCGTATCTTTCTTCTTTGTTCGCCTCTTTTGAAGCCACTGCCTGGAGCACTGCCGATGTCAAATCACTTATCTAGCGCAAACGCTCACTCGGCATCGAGCTCTTCTCTCACCCGTGCTTCTATCCACAACGCATAATTGGCATGCTCTGACATGCCCTTGGCGTTGAAGACGTAATCAAGTCCTTCAAGATCGGTCTGAATTTTGTCCTGTATGCCTTTTGTCGCTTGCAAAAAACCGACAATCAAGACGGTGCGCCCCTGATCCGATGCATCCTGAATGATAGCTCTCAATTTGGAGACATTTGCAGCGCGTATGGCCTTGAGCGCATCGTCTTGCAAATTGATCACGTCAACGTCGTTGAAGTGGCCCTGCTGGAGAATATAATCCGCATGCTTATCTAACAGTGCAAGTTCTTGAATGTTCTCCTCGGGATCCTCCGGCCCATGACCGACAATGACCACCACCTCGTTTTCTGGGTCGGCGCTGATCTCCTTGGCGTGATCGAGCAGGATCTCCGAAATAAGATAGTGGTCGACAGACGGAGGTGATCTTTTGATTTCCGCCTCCGTTACGACGCGCGGCACGGCCAGGTAAGATGCTTCATCCCGTTTCCCCAAGATGTAATCCCATTGGCGCAACGTGGAATTGAATTCAGACCGGACGACCGGAACGAAAACGATCGTTGTTGCACCAGCCTTAACAAGATCATCAACGGATGATTGGATATGCGACGAGCCCATCATGCTCATACCAAAACCAATGGCTGCCGGGTATGTGTCCGCCACCCGGTCAATGCTTTCTTTGAAAATTTTATCGCCGGTCTCGCCGTAACCATGCGCCAGGATGAGAACACCCACGTCGCCCTTGAGATGTTGACCGCTTATATACCACTCATAATTCGACGGCATTTGCTGCATGAGAAGAGCAATTTCCTCATCGCTTTGCTCGGCCAATGACGGGAACAATGCCTTCAACTCATCAATAGTTTCCGGGTCAAGCGCGCCGTCATGCGCCATGCCTGCCATGTCCTTATGTTCATTGTCCTGAGCATAAAGGGGCATTGTAAAGAAGCATGCGAGAATCAGGCACGAAAGAAAAAACAGCGCGGGCCATTCTCTCGAAATTTGTAGCAAGCGCTTCATGTTCTACGGTCCGCTATTATATTCGACGAGTTCGTACTCATAAGCATTAGGATGCCATAAATATTTGACCATGGTGAGATCTTCCCCAATGAGCCACATATCCATGATACCGGGCATCCGATAGTGATCAGTCTCAAAAACACCCGCCGCAACTTTGACCGTTTCAACGCCAACCCATTCCAAATCGATCGGCGTCAAATTGCTCAACCCAATCATTGCTGTGCTAGACTCCGTCGCCTTTCCAATGGGGGTATCCTCTCCCCCGGCGCTCACGGAGGCCAATATCGTGGAGCGTTGCACACCGCCCTTTTCTTTATCGTAGGCTCCAAAATGCAAAGCGTCGGCAACAATCGGCCCTACCATCATTGAAAACCGATCCGGAACTTCGAGAGTTCCTGATGCGACTTCCCCATCGACCTGGATCCATGTTTCAACCGTGTTACCGTTGACCACAGCATGGGTGTTCGTCATCTTCTCACCGATCCATGTTGTCTTGTAGAGTGAGAGCGGTCGAAAGTTCTTATCCAGCCGAAGGACTGCCGTCGTATCCAAACTGTCTTCGAACACGCTATACCACATCGTAAACGTGCGGGAGCCATCCGCGTGAACGGAAAGACGCCATTCTTCAAATCCTCGTTGGCGCATATCTTCACTCACGCGGTACATATATTTGCCCGTTGCCCAACGCGTGATGGCGGTATTTTCGTTTGCCGCAATTGTCGCCGCATCCTCTGCTGAAGCGCACGCCGTAGACAACGTGATCAGGTAGATGAACGAAAAAGAAATCAGGGGCTTCATGAGTGAATAATCCTTTTTTATTGGTGCGATAATTCCAATTTACCGCAAAGAAAGAAGCGCACCAACCTCACACATGTTCTCCATCCGACAGATCCCAGATGAGCAGGTGTCCATATCTCAAACTATACCAATTCAACATTTTTGAACAGAACTAAAACTGACCACAGACAGTCAGTGTTTCCCAACTTTATCCTCACACTGAGAGAATTTTAACATTCCGCCCAATCGATTATGCGACTTTCCAAATCGTCTTCGTCCACTTCCGCCTCCGGGATGACCCGGTAGCGCACTGAGGCGCCCGCCTCATGCACGCTGGCGCGCCTCCCCGAGACAAGCGGGTGCCAGGGGAAGAGGTCTTTGCCTTCAGCAATAAGGCGATAGGCGCAGGTGGTGGGCATCCAGCGTATCGCTAGCAGATTATCGGGCGTCAGAACCACGCAGGTGGGCACGCGGGTTTTGCGGTTGGCGTAATCCCCGCACCGGCACGTCTCTGCGTCCAGCAGATTGCACGCCACGTCCGTGTAAAACACTTCGTCCGTGTCCTCGTCTTCCAATTTCAGCAGGCAACAGCGGGCGCACCCGTCGCATAGCGATTCCCATTCATCACGGGTCATCTCCTCCAGCGTCTTGGTCCGCCAGAACGGTCGCTTCCCCATCCGCGCATCCTCTTTGTTGAGCTTTTCAGACCGCTTTTCCTCTTTATTTTGAGGCTATTAACAATTCCTAGCATAGCCGCGCCCTAGTGTTGCCGCAAATGGCGTTTATCGGCGGAACATGCTAGGCCAACATAAGCGCAGAAACGGGGCAAGGCGGAGTGCTGTGAAAGAAAGACTAAACTATTGGTGGCGCCGTTTCAGACTGCGCGTGGCGCAAATTCTGGGCCTGACCGTCGCCTCTGTGGCGTTTGGGTTGGTCGTCACATATATCTGGCTGCAACCTGACATTCTCGACCGGACTGATTTGTGGAAAAGCAACCGCACCGCCTCCATCACTTTTTTGGATGCGCGCGGCGAGGTGATCGGATCGCGCGGCGGCCTGCACACAAAACCCCTGCCCCTGGCTGAAATCCCCGATCACCTCAAACAAGCCTTTCTTATGACCGAAGATCGCCGGTTCTATGACCATGGCGGCATCGATTGGCGGGGCATCGCCCGCGCCATGTGGATTAACATCACACGCGGCAGGTTTGTTCAGGGCGGCAGCACCATTACCCAGCAATTGGCGAAAAACATCTTCCTCACCCAAGAGCGCACCATAACGCGCAAAGTGCGCGAGGCGATCCTCGCCCGGCAATTGGAAGAACGGCTCACCAAGGACCAGATTTTAGAGCTGTACCTCAACCGGATTTATCTGGGCGCGGGCGCATATGGCGTCGAAGCGGCGTCGCAGACCTATTTTGACAAATCCGCCCGCGATGTCACGCTCGCCGAAGCCGCCATGCTGGCGGGTCTGGCCAAAGCGCCGTCGCGCTACGCGCCAACAACCAATCTGAAACTTGCGCAAGAGCGCAGCCGCGTGGTGCTCTCTTTGCTGCGAGAAACCGGAACGGTCGCGGAAGAAGACTACGCCCTCGCTTACGCCATTCCCGCCACGCTTGCGCCCAAAGCCGTGAGCGGCGACATCAATTATTTTCTCGATTTTGTCACCAGCGAGGTGAATGAGTTCATCACCAACCCGCAAATCGATCTGATCGTCACCACAACGCTCGATCCGCAACTTCAGGCCATGGCGGAAGAGGCGGTAAAAACAGTGCTCGATCAGGAAAGCGAAGCGCGTAATGTCGAGCAGGCCGCCCTGGTGAGCTTAACCAAAGACGGGGCGCTGCGGGCCATGGTGGGAGGGCGCGCCTACGCAGACAGTCAGTTCAACCGCGCCGTACAGGCGCGCCGTCAACCGGGCTCCGCCTTTAAGCCTTTCGTTTACCTCACCGCCCTTGAAAAAGGCATGACGCCGGACACCATTTATTACGACGAACCCATTGTCATCGATAAATGGAAACCCAGCAATTACGCCGGTGGATTTGGCGGCCGCGTCACATTAATGCAAGCCATGGAGAACTCAATCAACACGGTCGCGGTTCAGGTCGCCGAAGACATCGGCCGGGAAAACATCATCGACACGGCGCAGCGCTTAGGAATTACGTCAACGCTCACAACGCACCCGTCGCTTGCGCTGGGCGCTTCCGAAGTCACCTTGTGGGAGTTGACGAGCGCCTACCTGCCCTTCGCCAATCGCGGACTGTCGGCGCGGCGCCACGTCATACTCAAAATTGAAAGCGATAACGGTCAGCGCCTCTACACGTATGAAGCGCCTCCAACCGAACGGCTTATCGACAAAAAGATCGCGACCGAAATGACGCATATGATGTTTCAAGTCATCTATGCCGGCACCGGCAAGCGCGCCGCGATCGAAGGTCATCTTGCCGCCGGAAAAACAGGCACCAGCCAGGATTGGCGCGACGCCTGGTTCATGGGATATACGGGACACGTGGTCACCGGCGTCGGGGTCGGCAATGCCGACGCCTCGCCGATGAACCGCGTCACGGGAGGCA
>JAJFIM010000156.1 GCA_021774995.1 Alphaproteobacteria bacterium
CGTAAGGTCATGCAGAAGCTCCAGCACTTCATGCATCCACAAATTTTCATTTCCAAGAATATACCGCGTTCCCGTCTGGCCCCGGTCGCGGGCGCGGATCATTCCGGCGGCGACATCGCGCGCGTCTATGAAATTCAAGAGGCAGGTGAGTGTGGCGGGCGCCGCGCCGTTCACCAGGTCGAGAATCATTTTGCTGGGCGCGGTCAGCCCGTGGTCGCCTGGTCCTATGGGCAAAGTGGGCAGAACGATCCGCACATTAAGGCCCTCGCGCGCGGCGGCAAGCGCCATCTCGTCGGCTTGATATTTCGACAAGGGGTAAGCCCCCAGCATATCGGCGGCCGCTACGGCGCAGCGTTCATCCACCGTGACCGCCCGCTTCAGCCCGGCGTTCTTCCCCACCAGCACTGTGAGAGAGGATGTGTGGACAACATGTTTGACCCCCGCCCGCGCCGCCGCATCGAGCACGCAGCGCGCGCCGCCGACATTGACGCGCTCAAAGACGGATTTATCGGCCGCCCAGAGATGCGCATTGGCGGCCAGGTGAAACACGCAATCGGCGCCGCTAACCGCTTTTGCGACGGTTTCAGGGTCGGTCACCGAGCCTTGGATGAAGTCTGCGTCTCCCGCATCGGTTCCGTGCGGGGGGGCAAGATCGAGAACGCGCACGCGCTCGCCCCGGCGCGTCAATTCCTGCGCCAGATGCGCGCCGATAAACCCCGCGCCGCCCGTGACAAGATTCAGCATGGGGTCAAGTTCCTTCGTTTTGGGGAGGCTCTGTAGCCCCAACGCAAACCATAACGCCCGGCTCCACGACCCCGCCGATAAGCAAAAGGTCGTCCGTTTGAATGCCGATGGTGGCGGCCGAAAAACGCGCGCCTGAAGGATCGAAAAAAAGCGTGGTTTGCGTTTGAGCGGCGGGATCGATGGAAACAATAAGCGACGGAGATCGGTCCACGCCGAGCCAGCGCTTGCGGTAAAAACCCAATCGCCACAAAGACGGGTGAAGCGCCGCGATGAGGCGTCCCTCTTGCCCCCACGACAGATTATCCGGCCCGGCATCGGTCTGAAGGCTTTTAAGAGGCGCGGCTTTCGGGAGGTTCAGAAGATCTTCAAGCTGGTAGCTGGATATGCGTTCGCCTCTGGTGGCGGCGACATAAACGGCGCCGCTTTTGGCATCCAGCGCCAGGCCATTGGCAAAAGCGACGCCTTCCGCCGCGATCTCAATTTGGGGGGGGGCGGCTTTCGTCCCCCCCACTGAAATGCGCAAAATCTCGGCGCGGTCGAGACCGAAAACATCTTCCAGAACCGCGCCCAGTCCCCCGCAGGCGCCGTGATCGCGGCTCACCAAAAATTGTCGGCCGGAAAGCGCCAGCACGTCATTGGCGCGGCACAAAAGACCGGACGCAATCGTTCTTTCGTGGCGCAGCTCTTGGCCCTCCAAAGCGAACGCCTCCAGCGTCGTTGACGGGACCCAGGGAGATTCAGGGTCTTCGCGCTCAAAAGTGCGATTGATCACGGCTATCGTTTGCTTGCCCTCGGGGCCGACGAACAGGTCGAGCCCGTGCGGGTGAAAGTCTCGGTCGCTAGAAAAATTTTGCGCAATATTGGTCAGAGTGAGTTTCTCTTTCGACAATAATGCCGCATCAAGAGGGATAAGATAGAGCGCCCCTTGAGGGAGAAGGGCTGCATTTTCCTCCACGGCGTCTTGCGTCCCCCACCGGTCATAGGCCGACGCCAGCGCCCACGCGCCGTTTGCCGTCACCGCCATGTCTTCCAGGCCCCGGACCGCAGCTCCCGTCTGGGCGTCAATAATTTGCACGCGGTGACAGTTCTCAAACCCGGTCGCGGTCCGATCCGGGCCGTCATCGCAACCAGGTCCCAGCGCCAGGCAAAAAAGGACAGCCGCCCGGCGCATCATGAAACTTTGGCGGAATGAGGGGGCGTGGATGCGCCGGGGCGCTCATACCGGCCCTTTTCGATAAAGGCGCCCCAATGGCGCTCAATCAACGCGGCGTCAGCGTCGTCCAGCGTAAACGCGTTCTTCTGATACGATTTAACGCTCGCCAAATAGTTTTCAAATTTCGGCCGGGCGGCCTCATAACCGCTTAGCCCCAAATGCCGGTAGATCCGTTCGATTTGCCCAATGGGGTCTGCTTCCAAATCTTCGTAACGAATGTCGATGAGGTGAGATTCTGGCGTATCGCCCGCGTCTTTCACAAAACGGTCCATCATCTTTTTGTAGGTTTCAAAAATCACTTTGTCGATATCGACATGGCTGTATGGTTGAAGGGCAAATTGGGCGAATAGCTTGTTGTAGAAATTCCGCATAGAGACGAAGATGTCATAAGGGTTGCGGTTGATATGGATATATTTCGCCTCTGGCGCTATTTCCCGCAGCATGGCGAGGCGCGCGGTATAGACCGGGTTTTTAATCAGCATCCGTTTTTGTTGATGCAAGGAGAGCTTTTCCATAAGTGTGACGAATGTCTGCCGCCAGTCATTCACGTCTTGCCGGCTGCACCCCTCGAAAAAAAGCCCTCGCGCGAAAAGCCGGTCGAAATTCCCGGGGAAATAAAGCGCGTGGTAAAACGACAGGGGCGTCATATTGGCGAGCGCAATTTCGTCTTCCTGGGGAGAGTCCGGCAATACTGGAATATTGTCGATATAGCGGTGGCTGGGAAGAGCGCGCTCCAGCAGCGGGCGAAACAGTTTTCCCATCAGGATGAAATCCCAGGGCAGGCCCGTGGCGACCGGCGGGACAAATCCAAACTCAGCCTTGCTCATGATGTTGTAAAGATGTGTGGTGCCGCTGCGCCAGTGACCGAGTATAAAAAGGGGTGCCGGCGGCGGCGGGGCTTTGGCGCGGGCGCGGGCAACCACGCCTCTTTCGGCCCATGAGAAAGGTTGCCGGGCCAGAACGCACGCCCCAATCAGCGCGATCCGCCCCCAGTTTTTGGCGGGCAAGCCGTTTGCCCCTCTCAGGGCCGCGGTAAACGTTCTTAAATCGCTCCCGGCTAAAGGATGCATGGGGACTGCCCCGTTCTTGTTTTAAGTGACCGGCGGCCTGCATAAAACATCCAATTGGGCGCGCAATGCAATGCTTCTTTGCGCCCATCAAAAAAACAAGCCGCGCGCGGCCAGCATTTTAGGGAGGCCGGGGTTACAAATCGGCGCGGGGGGTCGTGGTTGCGCTTACGTCGGGAAAAATCTTGTTTGCGGTCGTTGACGCACCGGAATTTAAAGAATTCACCTGATTTTCCAGCATGTCAATCAGTCCCCTGAACCCTTGCGCCTGATAGATGGAGCTGAATTCCGAACGCCGCCTCGCGGCCTCGCTGATGGTGCCCGCCAGAAATATATCAATGATGCCGATTTTTCCCTGGCGCTCCCGCGTGAGATAGGTGAGGGCCACCGGTTCTTTATTGGGGCGCTTGATCTGCGTTTCCACCAGGATAGTGCTTTTTGGTCCCGTCTTGGTGTCAAGAATGACAAATGCCTGGCCCGAGAATGATTTGAATTGCGACGCGTAATTGGCGGTCAGGAACCGCTCGAACACATCTACATACGTGCTCTTTTGGTCCTTGGTCCATGATTGCCATGTGGCTTTGCCAATGGTGGAGGCGGACAAATACTGGATGTCGAACGTTTGTTTGACCACCGGGGCTATCGTGTCAAGACGGCCCAGAAACCCAAGTTCTTCGCCCCCCTTCATGATATTCAACAAACCCGCATTGAGCGCTTCGACAATATCGCTGGAATGGGAAGCGGCGCTCCCAGGGACCTGCTCGGCGGACAATGGCTGGCTATACGCCAGG
>JAJFIM010000157.1 GCA_021774995.1 Alphaproteobacteria bacterium
ATATATTTGCGCTCATAGCGGCGCCTATATTGGCAAGAGCAAACAAAACAAGCGCAGCGCCCGCGATACGACGTCTGTCCATCCGGGTAATAAACGCAGAGACGCCGAGCGAGGCCAGACCCGATCCCCCCATTTCAGCGGCCGCGATATAGCCGCCCTGGCTTACCGTCAGACCGAAATCGGCAATGAGGCCGCCGACAGCCAGTGGCATGACGGAAAAAGGCGCCACAGCAACGACGCCAAACATCAAAGCCGCGGCCATCGCCCAGGGATCTTTATTTGGTGCGGTCACGCGTGGCCTTTCATGCGTTAAGTCGCCGGGGTTGCGCGTTTAACGCCGAGATCCGAGTTCGTTATGTGGGGAACAAGGCTGCTAAAGGGTAAATGTCCGGGATTGGGCGTACGTATATTATGCTGGAAAATTTTCCGGAGGCTATACCCAGAGCGTCAAAACGCTATTGCCACAGCGTCACTTGAAGTGGAAGGTTTAGGGACTTGTTACCCTTCAGCCAGTTCCTCATCTATTTTTTCTTCAACCCATTTGATAAAGTTGGGGTGTTCGGTCATGCCGGTGGCGTTGAATGTGAAATCAAGGCCTTTGAGGGCTGTTTTGATTTGAGATTGAATGCTCCGTACAGAGATGAGGTTGGTGACGATGATGGCGCTCTTGCCTTGGGCGTTGGCGTTTGAGATCCAGTTCCTCAAGTTCTGGATGTTGGCCTGGCGGACGGGCGGGGGCGAATCGTTTTGCAATGAGAAACCTTTTGAATCGGTAAACCCGCCCTCATCGCGCACGCTTGCCGCCAGGCGGCCCAGCATGGCGAGGGTTGCGTCATTGTCGGCTTTGCCGGAGGGCCCGTGGCTGATGACGGCGACAACTTCATTGGCTGGGTCCACGCTTGAGAACTTCGCTTCGTCCAGCAGAATCTCAGCCACCAGCGGATCGTCCGACATGGGCGTTGTGACGTCGATTTCGGCCGTGGATGTGATGCGCGGCGTTTCCAGATAGCCGGCGTCGTCGCGTAGTGAGAACATATATTCCCACTGCCGCATCTGTGTGTTGTAGGGTGAGCTTAAGGTCGGAATGACGATGATTTTTTTTGCGCCCGCCGCGGTGAGGTCATCCACCGCAGCTTGGATATGTTCCGACGTCATCATGCTCATGCCGAACCCAATGGCGGTTGGAAATGTTTTTGAGATAACCCTGAATTTATCGCGAAAGGCGCTGTCGCCCGGCTCGCGGAATCCATGCGCCAGAAGAAGAACGCCAACGTTTCCCCGCAAGAGTTCGTCGCTGACATAAGATTCGTAATTCGGACCCATCTGAACCATGGAAAAAGCGATCTCGTCGTCAGAGAAATCTTTGTAAAGATCAATTATCTCTCTCAGCGCGTCATATTGCGCTTTGGTGTGGTCATGCCCCGCCATCATGGTGACATTTGCAGGCGGCTCCCCGGCTGTCGATGGCGTTTGATTCATGCGCGATTGGGGCGTCGCGTCGGGGGTTGGGGTCATGTCCCGGCGTTGTTCGCGATATTGCCAATACCGGCTCATGCCGTCTTTATGCCGCATGCCGTCCATATGACGAAACCCGAAAATTGATCCGGCAACGCCGCCCAGGATGACCAATGCGGCTAAAAGGAACACCCAGAACGACAGAAACTTTCCGAAGGCGGCGGTTTTGCCATCTGATTTTTGGGAAGCGTAGAGAATGAAATATCCCACCACCGCTAATATAGTGGCCGGAATTAAGCTGAAGAAGAACATAATCATCGGAGCCAACTCCTCGTTTCATCTACCTTTTTGCAGAAGATGGAAGCGTAACACGGGAAGGAGCGCGCCGTATATCATGAGGCGGAATAAAATATCCGCTGTTCACAGAATAGTCTGAACGGAATTTATCACCCCAGCCAATCGGGATACGGCAAGTCTTTTTCCTTGAGAAAAGTGGGGTTCCACAGCTTGGCCATATAGCGGTTGCCCCAATCGCACAGCACCGTGACGATGGTGTGGCCGGGGCCCATTTCGCGCGCCAGACGCAGGGCGCCCGCCACATTGACGCCGCTGGAAAGACCAAGGCACAGGCCGTCTTTTTTCAGCAGGTCAAAAACCAGGGGCAGCGCTTCGTCATCGCGGATCTGGAACGCCAGATCTATAGGGGCGTCTTCAAGATTTTTGGTGATGCGTCCCTGGCCGATGCCCTCGGCGATGGAATTGCCTTCGGACTTCAACTCGCCGCATGTGTAATAGCTGTAAAGCGCGGCGCCCATGGGATCGGCAAGGGCGATTTGAATGTCCTTGTTGCGATCTTTAAGCGCCATGCCGATGCCAGCCAGCGTACCGCCTGTGCCGACCGCGCAGGTGAAGCCATCTACTTTGCCATCTGTCTGCGCCCAGATTTCCGGCCCTGTGGTCTGGATATGGGCGTAGCGGTTGGCGGTATTGTCGAATTGATTGGCCCAAACGGCGCCGTGGTTCTCCGTTTTGGCCAATTCCACAGCCAGGCGCTCCGAAACATGCACGTAATTGTTTTGGTCCCGATAAGGCGCCGCCGGAACCTCGCGCAGATCCGCCCCGCACAGGCGCAGCATGTCTTTTTTCTCTTGAGACTGCGTGTCGGGGATAACAATCACCGTGCGATAGCCCCGGTCATTGCCCACGAGCGCCAAGCCGATGCCGGTATTGCCCGCCGTTCCCTCGACAATCACGCCGCCAGGCTCCAGATCGCCGCGCTTTTCCGCGTCTTCGATGATGGAAAGCGCGGCCCTGTCCTTGACCGATCCGCCGGGATTGAGAAACTCCGCTTTGGCCAGGATCTCACAGCCGGTTTCGTCAGAAAGCCGCGCCAGACGGATGAGGGGGGTTTGGCCGATAGCGTTGCAAAAGCCGTTGCGAATATCCATAAACGCGTTTCCTAAAATAGCCGGTTTCCAATGTGCCTGAATAGCGCCATTTAGAGCAAGAATCGAATCTTCACAGTTTCGCGCCTTGCGGTTCTAGGTACTGCTCTTATATGCCATAATCAAGGTTATGGACGCTTTGTCTCCGTCCACCCTATAAGCCGGGAGGTGATTTTGTCCCTAGTTTCACGTCTTTCCGAAGAAATCCAGTCTTATGTGGACCGCGATCCTGCGGTGCGTTCCGCGGGGGAAGTCTTTTTCACTTACCCTGGGTTTCATGCGGTTGTGTGGCATCGCCTGGCGCATGCGCTGTATCGGCGCCGCTGGTATTTTCTGGCGCGGCTTGTCAGCGCGCTTTCCCGTTGGTTAACCGGCATTGAGATTCATCCCGGCGCCAAAATCGGCCGGCGGCTTTTTATTGATCACGGTACGGGCGTTGTGATCGGCGAAACGGCGGAAATAGGCGATGACGTCACGCTCTATCAAGGCGTCACGCTGGGGGGCACCACGCTGGAGAAAGGCAAGCGCCACCCGACGCTCGAAGACGGCGTGATTGTCGGCGCCGGCGCGCAGGTGCTGGGGCCTTTCACAATTGGACGCCGGGCGCGGATCGGCGCCAATTCCGTGGTTCTCAAGCCCGTGCCGCCCTGCGCCACGGTGATGGGCGTTCCAGGCCGGGTCATAAAAGGTAAAAACACTGATCCTGAATGTTTCGAAGCCTATGGCACTTCCGCCAAAGAGACGGCGGATGAAGTGGCGATCTCGGAAGCTGAACTCATGAAACAGATCACCCGCCTTGAAAAACGCATACAAGCGCTGGAAGTTAGCCCCAAAGCCGCGCATCCGACAGAGGATTAGGGCTTTTTTTATAAATGTTTGCACCCTCCCGCTTGGAGATGATAACGCTCGCGCCACGCATTAACGCCGGTGCAGGTTTTTTGCCGTACCAAATGGCGTGAGGAAAAAGCGGGCAGGCGTATGGATGGACCAATCCTGAAATACAGAAAAAAAGTGGGGGCGGGCGCGCTCAGTGCGGACCCGTGCCAGGAGTTGGCGGCGGAGCAGTTGCAAATGCTGCATAACCGGTTGGCGAATTTATCCCAGACCCCACTGCGCGGCTTGAAGGATTTCCTCAGCGGTAAAAACAAAGAGCCAGTCCCGCGCGGTCTCTATCTCTATGGCGATGTGGGTCGGGGTAAATCCATGCTGATGGACCTCTTTTTTGATGGCGCGCCGGTTGAGAAAAAACGCCGGGTGCATTTTCACGCCTTCATGCAGGAGGTTCACCGCGCGATCCATGCCTGGCGCCAAATGACGGTGGCTGTGCGGCGACGCCACCCCGATTATGTGCGCGAGGCGGCAGACGATCCCATTAGGCCCGTTGCCAAAGGCATTGCTCAGCAAGCGCGTCTTTTGTGTTTTGATGAGTTTCAGGTCACCGACATAACCGACGCCATGATCCTAGGCCGTCTGTTCGAGGCGCTCTTTTGCCAAGGCGTGGTGGTGGTGGCAACCTCCAACCGGGCGCCGGATGCACTCTATGAAGACGGCCTCAACCGCCAGCTTTTTACGCCTTTTATTGATCTCATCAAAGAGCGCATGGATGTGCTGCATCTGGAAGGGCGGCGCGATCACCGGCTGAATTTGGGCGGCGGGCTCCAAGTCTATCATGCGCCTTTAGGGCCGGCGGCTGATGCGGGCCTGGATGCGGCCTGGGCTGAGATTACCGGGAGCGCATCCGAATGTTCTGAAGATCTGCCCGTGCAGGGGCGCCTTGTGACCGTTGCCCGCGCGGCTGGCGGCGCGGCGCGGTTTTCTTATTCCGATCTGGCGGAGCGGCCTCTGGCGGCGGCGGATTTTCTCGCCATTGCCGCGCGATATCACACAATACTGATTGACTGCATTCCGGTGATGGACAAAACCCGGCGCAATGAAGCCAAACGTTTTGTCACGTTGATTGACGCGCTTTATGAGGCCCGCGTGAAAGTGATTTGCTCAGCGGCGGCCGCGCCCCGCGCGCTCCACCCATCAGGCGCCGGGGCGTTCGAATTTGCCCGCACCGCCTCGCGCCTGATTGAGATGCAATCAGCGGCGTATCTGGCCGCCGATCATGTCCGTTCAGAGGATTTGCGGACACTCCAACTGTCTTAAAATCCGTGTGGAGGCGGACACGCGCGCCCCATTGCTCCAGAGGGTTTTTCGCGCTACCACACACACCTCGGATTTTAAAAGACTTCTAACTCATAAGGATCATCAAGCCATGGCGCGCAAAAAAATCGGATTGATCGGAGCAGGACAGATCGGCGGCACCTTGGCGCATCTGGCGGGCCTGAAAGAAATGGGCGATGTGGTGCTTTTTGACATTGCTGAAGGCTTGCCCCAGGGAAAAGCGCTCGATCTTTATCAATCCTCGCCGGTGGCGGGTTATGACGCGGCCTTTTCCGGCACCCAGGATTACGCCGATATGGCGGGCGCCGATGTGATCATCGTGACGGCCGGCGTGCCGCGTAAACCGGGGATGAGCCGCGACGATCTGGTGGAGATCAATCTCAAAGTCATGAAGGCGGTGGGCGAGGGCATTAAAACCCAC
>JAJFIM010000158.1 GCA_021774995.1 Alphaproteobacteria bacterium
CCGCAACCATAGGAACTGATCGCCATGAAACCGCGTTGAGTTTTCTGTATCGGCATATTCTTTTACCAAGGGGCCAGGATGTTCAAGATTTCGCTCAAAAGCTTCCGCCAAACGCAGTTGCCATTCTTCGCTGACAAGGCCGCGCACACAGACCACGCCGTCGCGCCAAAAAGCGTCAATATGACCCTGAGTGATCTCCACATCCAGATTCCGGTTCATGGCTAATCCTTTCGCGTTTTATCCCGGCAACTCAAACATCACATTGCATTGTCCAGTCCCCGAAGAGCCGAAATAGTCGCCGACAAGCTCCCCTTTGCCTTTATACTTATCCCATCCCAACGCCCCAAAGAGATACGCCGTATCGATCATATTGACCTCGCCATTGCATTTCAGAGCATAGTCGGGAAGCATGGCCAAAAATTCTTTAAACTGGCCGCGCGCCCACATCTCAAGCACATGCAAATCAACCTGGCGGTTAAATTCGCCATTCACCGCGTTAAGCCCGTCCGCAGATAGCGCGTTAGGCCAAAAGGCGTGCGAGAGGGAGCCACTTGCAAGCACCGCAACCTTGCGGTCAGAGCGCGCAATGCCTTCCGCCACCGCTTCGCCAAATTGCCGCCCTTCGTCAATGCTCGCATATTGATTGCTCGCGACGCATAAGATGCGCGCAAAGCCATCCTTGTTCATGTGATGCATCGGGATCAGCGTACCGTATTCCAGCCCGAGGCCCGGCACGGTGTGGGCGCGCACGCCCAATTTCCGCTCGTTCCCAGCACTTTCGATCAAACCCGCCAATTCCGGGTCGCATCGGTAATCATATTCCATACCCGACAGAAAATGAGGAAGCTCATGGCTCGTGAACGTACCGCTCAGCCGGTCATTCGCGTTGAGATGAAACCCCTGATTGACGATCCAGTGCACATCAAAAATAACGAACGTATCGACATCAAGTTTGCGCGCCCGGCGGCCGATCTCAGTCAAGCCGTCAATGGCGTTTTGCCGAATGCCCTTATGTTCAGGCGCATGTTCGGAAAGCCAAATGGACGGGACATGCGTTATTTTTGCCGCCAGAACGATCTCACCCATTCAAACAAATCTCCTTCACGTCTTCACACGCCCAGCTTTGGGATCTGGTGTTCTCCCATAGCTAGGCAAATATTTTTGGTTTCCATATAAAAATCAAAACTGTAATCGCCCCCATCCCGTCCCACGCCGCTGGCCTTGACGCCGCCAAAGGGCGCGGGCAAATGACGCACATTCTCCGAGTTCACCCACACCATCCCCGCCTCCACTTCAAGAGCCATTCGCAGCGCGCGGCCCATATCGCCTGTCCAGACATAGGCGGCCAAGCCATAACGAACATCATTGGCAATGGCGAGGGCGTCATCTTCCCCGTCAAACGCAATTGCAGTCAGCACCGGTCCGAATATTTCTTCGCGCGCGACGCGCATATCCTTGTCGGCGCCTGCAAAAAGCGTTGCTTCAACGTAATGCCCATCGGAAGGAGGTTTGGCCGGGCTTGCGCCCCCCGCCAGAATTCGCACGCCTTCATCGCGCGCCAAAGCAAAATAGGACGTTACTTTTTCAAGGTGCCGGGCGTGAATGAGCGGCCCAAGCTCGCTCGATGGATCGAGCGGATGGCCCAGTTTAATTTTGGCGGCGCGCTCGGCGAGCCGTTGCGTGAACTCATCATAGATGCACCGCTCCACCAGAACGCGGCTTGAAGAGGTGCACCGCTCGCCATTCAGGCTGTAGATCATAAACACCGCCGCATCCAGCGCGCGCTCCAGATCCGCATCGGCAAACACGATAACCGGGTTTTTGCCGCCCAGTTCAAAATGAACGCGCTTCAGACTGGGCGCGCCCTGCGCCATAATCGCAGAGCCAGTGGAAGATTCCCCAATAAAAGCGACCGCCTTGATGGCTTCATGTTCAGTGAGCGCTTTACCGGATTCTTCGCCCAGTCCATGGACGACATTTATCACCCCGCTGGGCACGCCCGCTTCATGCATGAATTCAGCAAGAAGCGTTGCCGTGACCGGACTCCATTCCGCCGGTTTGTGAACAAGCGTGCAGCCCGCCGCCAAAGCCGGAGCGATCTTCCATGTCGACAGCATGAATGGCGTGTTCCACGGCGTTATCACGCCGATGGGACCGATGGGCTGGCGCAAAGTGAAATTCATATGGCTGCCCGTTGGCAAAGACAGGCCATTAGCGGCCTCAGGCGCTTTGTCGGCGAAAAAGCGAAAGTTTTCGGCTCCGCGAACCGCCGCCTTGCGCATAAAACGCAAGGCCTGGCCAGTATCGTAACTCTCCAGCAGCGCAATTTCTTCTGCGTGCTCTAAAATTTTATCGGCAACAGCATGAAGGATATCTCGTCGCTCCGCCCCGGGCGTCTCGCGCCAAGCTGGAAAAGCGTCCCGCGCCGCGCACGCCGCCCGGTCAATGTCTGCTTTTTTGCCCCGCGCCACGGTGCAGATCAGACGCGAATCTACG
The DNA here is from genome assembly GCA_021774995.1 of Alphaproteobacteria bacterium. GTDB lineage: Bacteria > Pseudomonadota > Alphaproteobacteria > SMXP01 > SMXP01 > JAJFIM01. Next base: position 2,497 of record JAJFIM010000158.1, read on the forward strand.
GGGCTATGGTTTTCAAAAGTGTCTCCGCACACACTATCGCACCGCGCTCCACCGATGAAATGACCAAGACCCTCTTTCCGGAATCGCGCAATGCGCCCTTCAAGCTTGATAAGATTGCTTTCCAGTTCCGTCAATTTACTGATTCTCCCGCTCGCTGCTTGAGGTAGTCATGCAGATTATTTTTTCTAAAACTAAAATCCGGATCGATTTCGGAGATCTCAAGTGAAATACCTAAAGGCTTGCTGGCAAACACATCGTCCAGCACGCCAGTGAGCGCTTTGAAAATGTGCGCGCCCGCCCCATGTCGGACCTCTTTATCGCGGCCCGCCCCAATACGAACTTGCACATGAATAAAGACATTATCGTCATGCCCATCGGCAATTTCATAAATATCGCGCCGGGCGGCTCGGGTGCGAACCCCGCCCACCGGAAAAACACCCGTCTCAAGCGCTGCTTTGTGGATGCAATGCATCAATGCGGGAATATCCAGCTCAGCTTCCAGATTGGCTGAATATTCAACAATGAGATGAGGCACGGGCGCGTCTCGCAATAATTTCGTTTACATGTTATCATTAACATATTAACAACTAAGCGTCAACAAATCGCACCCCCTCCTTTAGGAGCATGCACAATGATCTCCCTTAACCCTGACTTTCTGACCGGCTCCATCCCCCCGCTCATCACGCCGTTCAAGGATGGCGCCGTTGATCATGAGACATTTGCCAGACTCATTGATTTTCAAATTGATAATGGCGCCACAGGCATTCTGGTGAATGGGACCACGGCCGAACCGTCAAGCCTGACAACCTGGGAGCGCAACAGGCAAATCGAAATTGCGGTGGAAACAGCGGCGGGCCGCGCGTCCGTCATTGCGGCAACCGGTTCGCAATCTCTGGCCGAAACAATAACACTGACGGATCACGCCGTAAAAGCGGGCGCTGACGCGCTGCTCATTGTCACCCCCTATTATATCAAACCGCCGCAACGGGGCCTAGTGCGCTATTATGAAGAAGTCGTCAAAACCCATGACATTCCGTGGATGATCTACCACATCCCCGGACGCACGGCGGTGGGCGTTACATTAGAGACGCTCCGGCAGATCAGCCGCAAATCGCCATATTTTGTTGGCATGAAGCACGCCGTCAATGACCTCGGATTCGTCAGCGCTTGTTTCAAGGAATTCGGGAATGATTTTCGTATTTTCGTTGGGCTGGAAGAGTTGAGTTTCCCCATGATGGCCGTGGGGGCTCAAGGGCTCATGAATGCGGTCGGCAATCTACGCCCGCGCGCTCTTGCCGATATGTGTGAAGCAGTTCAGAACAATAATCTGGAGCAAGGCCGGCGCCTTCACCAGAGCCTATTGGAGATTAACCAGGCTATTTTTTTCGACACGAATCCAATCCCCATGAAATATATGATGAAACGGCTTGGGCTTCTTCCCACAAACGAGCACAGACTGCCTATGGTTCCGGCAACGCCTGAATTGGAGGCGCGCCTTGACGGCGTATTGGCGCGGGCGGGATTACTTGAAATTGATATGGGAGAGGACAGTCAATGAAATTCCTGACTTATCAAACGCAAGGGCGCGAAACTTATGGCGTGGTCAAAGGCGATGGAGTTGTGGATTTGGGAGCGCGTCTTGGGCAACGCTGCGCTGATTTAAAATCTTTCATCGCCAGCGGCGCATTTGTCCAAGCGCAAACCATTGCGCAAAATTCAGCCCCCGATCACGATTTGACCGACATCGCATTCCTTCCCCCCATCGGGAAACCGGATAAAATATTGTGTGTGGGCGTTAATTACGTTAACCGGAATGCGGAATACAAAGATGGATCTGAGCCACCCAAATATCCCAGCCTGTTCATGCGCACGCCAGGCTCGCTCGTTGGACATAAACAAAATATTGTAAAGCCGCCCGAATCCGATCAATTGGATTACGAAGGCGAAATTGTGATCGTTATAGGTAAAAGCGGCAGGCGTATTCCGGAACGCGAAGCCCCGTCTCATATTTTCGGTCTCACCTGCATGAATGATGGATCGGTCCGCGATTGGCTGCGCCACGGAAAGTTTAATGTGACGCAAGGAAAAAACTTTGAGAAAAGCGGATCTGTCGGCCCCTGGATCGCGCCCTGCGATGAGATAGGCTCTTTGGGTGAATTAGAACTCTTAACACGGATCAATGGTGAGGAACGTCAACGCGGAAACACCGGAAACCTGCTGTTTCCATTCACGCGACTCCTCAGCTACATTTCAACATTTATCGAACTTCAACCAGGCGACATGATCGCCACCGGCACCCCGCCAGGGGCCGGGGCGCGCTTTGACCCACCGCGCTATCTCAAAGACGGAGACCACATTGAAATCGAACTGAAAGGCCTGGGCATTCTGAAAAACAATGTCATCAATGAACCTCTTTAAACCCGCAATATAAGGACGCCCACCTTGCGCTCCCTTGACGATTCCCTTCCATTAAAGCTGCTAAAGGCGCGCGAAGCAGTGATGGATCAATTCCGGCCGCGCCTTCATGCGCACGGCGTCACCGAGCAACAATGGCGCGTTTTGCGCGCCCTGAACGAGCACAAAGAAATGGATGCCGGTGCGCTTTCAAAACGGGTGGCTATCCTAATGCCGAGCCTGTCACGTATTCTAAATGATTTGGAAAAGCGCGGACTTCTTAAAAAAGAACGCTCTTCAGTGGACAAACGGCTTCTCAACACCCGAATACGCCCCAAAGGCCGCGCCCTTGTCAAACAGATCGCCCCCCATTCAGAAACGCAGTACAACCGCATTGAACAAGCTTTGGGTAAAGACACCTACCGTATGCTGATGAGCGAGCTCGACAACGTCATTAGAATTTTAAACACAAATAAAAAATGCGCTCCAGAATGACAAAACAATTGTTTTGGCCTCGCAAAACCCACCAAGATAATTTCCGTCCTTTTCAACTAAGAAAGGCGCCGGATGTTTTAAGCGTATATCCGTTGATGACATCCACCACGCCGCGCGCCCTTTCCCGAGTGTGATGGCGAAAAAACCATCTGCACTTGGCATGAAAGTTTCGTTTCGCCAGGAGATATATTTATATTCGAAAAATTTGCAATAATAGAAGCGCCGCTTGACAACACTATGGCGCTCCTCGAAGCTTATGGATCGGGCATAACTGAAACACTAGACAAGGCCAGACTCATGAAACTCAAATCAGCTGACTATGTTGTTGTGATAGTCGAAAATCTTGAAAAATCCCTGGCGTTCTACACAGAGGTCTTGGGGCTCCCCTTGTATCACATTGCCCCCAACAACAAATTTGCGGAACTCGACACCGGCGTAACGCATATAGCTCTGTACACAAGAGAGGCCATGAGCGAGACGCTGGGGCGACAAATCTCGCCTTGTGACAAAGACCGCCCCGGATTTGAACTTGGTTTTAAGGTTGACGATGTCGATGCCGCTTTTGCGGAAGTGGTCGCTTCTGGCGCAGAGATCGCCGTCAAGCCAACAACTAAGTTTTGGGGCCAACGCACAGCCTATGTGTACGACCCGGACGGTCATCTCATAGAATTTGCGCAAGACCTACCCAAAGAAGATTAAAGGCGGGCGCACTTAAACCAAAACACTTAATAGAGGGGAGAGAAGCCATGAACGGAATGCGCACGCGGGTTCTCTTCCTCTCACTTGTGATTGTCTTTTCGGGTTTTGGCGCGCAGGCCAAAGGCGCGCTTTCAACGGCGCGCCCCGATAGAGTCGGCCTCTCTCAGACGCGGCTTGATCAACTCAATGAATCCATTGAGGCTCTGGTCACTGAAAGACGCATTCCAGGGGCTGTGATCCTTATCGCGCGCGAAGGGAAAATCGCCCACTTCAAAGCCCAAGGCATGATGGACGTCGAAGCGGGACAAGCGATGAGACCCGATGCAATTTTCCGCATCTATTCCATGACAAAACCCATCGTCTCAGTGGCTATCATGATGCTCTTCGAAGAAGGTCTTCTCAGCCTTGACGACGCCGTGACGAGTTATATCCCCGAATTTGAAGGCATGCGCACTTATGTCTCCGGAACTCAAGGCAATATGGTTACGGAACCTTTGGCAAGACCTGTTGCCATTCACGACCTTCTCACCCATACCTCCGGCCTGACATATAACTTTATCGGGAACACGCCGGTCCACAAACTTTATAACGCAAAAGGCATTCTACCCGGCGGGAATGAATTATCGCCTTTTCTCAAGAGTGCCCATCCAGTTGAATCATTGCAGAAAATGGTTGAGGCGTTAGAGGCAATTCCCTTACTGCACCAGCCGGGGGCGAGATTCTCGTACGGCGTTTCGACAGATGTATTAGGGGATGTGGTGGAGAAGGTCTCCGGTCAACCGCTGGATGTGTTTCTAAAAACGCGCCTGTTCGATCCGCTGGCCATGAAGGATACAGGGTTTTGGACGCCGCAACATAAGCTGGAGCGCTTCACGGCTCTATACATGCAACAGGAAGACGGCGCCATCAAGCGATTCTCAAGCGCTGAGGAAAGCCGCTTCACTCGCCGCCCTTCTCTTCTGTCCGGCGGCGGCGGCCTGGTCTCAACCGCGCTGGACTATGCGCGGTTTAGTCAAATGATGCTAAATGGGGGCGTGCTGGATAGCGTTCAAATACTCAGCCCAAAGACAATTGAGTTGATGACGCAAAACAACTTGCCTGAAGGGGTCGCCATGTTCGGGAGGCCCGGTTATGGTTTCGGCCTGGGTTTTTCCGTTATCACGGATGTGGCCAAAACGCACAATCTTGGCTCAAATGGAACCTATTCCTGGAGCGGCGCGGCTTCTACTGCGTTCTGGATTGATCCGCAGGAAGATTTGGTGATCGTGGCCATGACTCAAGTCATCAGCCCTTGGGGCAATGGTTTTTATGATTATCTGCAGCGGCGGGTTTATCAAACCATCGTGAAATAAAACCCTTAGTTCTGGTCAGGCGTTTTGTTTCCATTTATTTGCGCGCGATCGCCGCATATCATGCGCTCCCGTGGGTGGCTTTGGTTATACGCGTCCATCAGTTTTTTTGAATTCACTTCCGTATACACTTGCGTGGTTGACAGACTTGCATGTCCGAGCAGTTCCTGAATCGTGCGCAGATCGCCGCCCCCGCCCAACAGATGCGATGCAAAGGAATGGCGCAAGGCATGCGGCGTGGCGGTTTCGGGCAGGCCCAAAGCGCTGCGCAATTTTTGCATCAATCTTTGCGTTATCCGCGGATTCAACCGCCCCCCTCGCGCGCCGACAAAAAGCGGGCCGTCCGCCGCCAAAGCGTATGGACAAAGTTGGATATAAACCGCAATGGCGTCGGATACGACGGGGAGCACCGGGACCACCCGCGTTTTACCGCCCTTGCCCTTAACGCGCAGCACTTGGACGTCAAAGATATCGCCAAGCGTCAAGTTCAACGCCTCCCCAAGGCGCAGTCCGCAGCCATAAAGTAGAATGAGCAAGGCGTTGTCGCGCGCACCAATCCAGTCTTCGCGCGCAAAAGAGGCGGCGTCTTGCACCGTCTTGCGGGCCTCCTTGACGCTGAGCGGCTTGGGGAGGGCGTGCGGAATTTTCGGCGCGCGCAACGCGCCCAGAGCGGCATTGGAGACAACGCCCATGCGATCAAGATAGCGAAAATAAGACCGCAGCCCCGAAAGCGCGCGCGCCATGGATCGGTTTGAGAGGGGAGAATCGCGCGTCTCGGCGCGCCGGCGCCCAAGATAACTGCGAAAATCCGCAGGACTTAAAGCGCGCAATTCCCGCAAGCCTACGGCGCCTCCAAGATGCTCTTTTAAAAAAATAAAAAGGCGGACCACTTCCCCGTCATAAGCGTTAAATGTATGCGGCGAAACGCGGCGTTCGGTCGCCAGATACAACCGCCACTCCTCAACGGTTTTTACTGCGTCGGGCCGGGCCTCGATCGTTTTGGCAATATTCTGATGAACAGCCTGTCCAGCCATGAGGCTCCGGTCTTGATTATTTGTCCAATATCGATTGGCCCGTCTTTTCCCAATCGGCTAAAAATGTCGCCAACCCTTTGTCCGTCAACGGATGGTTAATCAGGCCGCGTAAGGTCGCCGGCGGAATGGTGGCGACATCGGCGCCAATCAACGCCGCGCGCGTGACATGCATGGGGCTGCGGATCGAGGCCACAAGGATTTCGGTGTCAAACGCGTCATATTGATCATAAAGAATTCGTATATCTTCGATCAGCTCCATGCCGTCTTGACCAATATCATCGAGCCGTCCCACGAAAGGAGACACGAAGGTCGCACCCGCCTTGGCCGCCAGAAGCGCCTGCGCCGCACTGAAGCACAGCGTCACATTGACCATGGAACCCTCCCCCGTCAGGGTTTTGCAGGCCTTCAGGCCATCCCATGTCAGAGGAACTTTGACCGTTATGTTGTTCGCCAATTGACTGAGTTTGCGCCCTTCGGCGATCATGGAACTGGCGTCGGTGGCGGTCACTTCGGCGCTGACCGGCCCGGAAATAAACGAACAGATTTCATCCAGAACATCGACAAAATCGCGGCCGGTCTTCGCCACCAGAGATGGATTGGTGGTCACCCCATCCACCATGCCGGTCTGATTTAAATCCCGAATCTCATCAACATCGGCGGTATCCACAAAAAACTTCATATGCCTTTACGACCTTTCTCCTCACCCGCCACATGACGCGGTTCTTCAGCCAGCCTTATGACATATCGGCGCGCACGGTCAAATATCTTAAAGGCAAACCTATCATGAAAGCGTATCGCCGCCTATGATGGTTTCTTCGGTGATATTCAGCTCCTCCCTCGGGCTTCCATGCGCATCCAAGTCTTGATCCCTTTGCCGCTGGACGGCCCTTATGACTATCTTACGCCCGCAGGCGTGACCTGCGCGCCAGGCGATTTTGTCCGCGCGCCTTTGGGACGGCGCGAAGTTATCGGCGTGGTGTGGCGCACAAGCGTGAAAAGTGAAACCGCGCTCAAACTGGACCCGGCCAAACTCAGACCCATTTCCGCACGGCTGGACGCGCCGCCTCTAACCCCCGTTTTGATGAAATTTGTTGACTGGGTAGCTTCTTACACACTTGCGCCCCAGGGCTCCGTTCTGGCCCTGGTCATGCGCACGCCCCAAGCCCTAGAGCCGCCAAAAATGCGGATTGCTTATCTGGCCGGCGCATCGCCGCCTGCGCGTATATCCCCGGCGCGCCATCGCGTGCTGGACGTTTTGACAGATGGTCTGCCCCGCACGGCCGGGGTACTGGCGCACGAGGGGGGGGTCAGTTGCGGCGTGATCA
>JAJFIM010000159.1 GCA_021774995.1 Alphaproteobacteria bacterium
CATCGTAGAAGAACTGAATTTTTGCTGTGGAACCGTCATCGAGTTCCTTGATCAAATCAAAATACAGAGTGACGGTTTCCGCATCGGCTACATCAAACCGGGATATCATTTGATCTCGAAGCGAGAGGCTCGTCGTCGTGCCGACGCCGGTATCAAGATCAAAAGCTGTGCCCGGCGCGAACTGGCCGGCGCCACAACCCAGGAAAGAAGCCGGGATGAAAAATTCTACGAAGGACGAAAGACACGAAACCCCAAAAAATTCCCCAAGCGTTTCACCCGGTATGGGAAATACACCAGGGGCTGCCCCCGTCGCAGCGTTGGCTTCATTGTGGGTGATGCGGCCATTACCGTCGAGATCGACCAAGTCTGTGTCGCGTCCGGTGATATAAATATTGCTGTCAATCAGTTCCTGCGTCAGGCGGTTCCAGCCTGCGGTCTGGTTATACCCTTCCGAATCAAAATACATGCCGCCAAATTCAACGCTGAAACCATTGCTCAGGTCATGATTGACGCCCAATTGAATGAGTTTGTGCTCCGGCTCCCTGCCGCGAACGAAATCTTCTGAATCTTCATACTCGCCATAAAACGATATTCCGGTCTCACGCCCGCCGACGAGGAAGGGAAGATTGAGTTCGGCCGTCACATTATTTTTATCGTATTTACCCCCTGTGTAGGCTACTGAGCCGTTCATGCCGTCATCGGCTGTTAAACCCGCCGATTGAGTGGTCTTGGGATACATATTCAGCAGGCCGCCGATTTTGCCCGCGCCGTAAATAGCGGGCACAGGGCCGCGAACAATTTCAACGCGCGAACTTGCGCCTACTGGCGGCAAGGGGGAAAGTCCTCGGTTGTTGACGCGCTTAAAGCCGCGAAAATACGTATCGCCCAAACTCCCGCGAATGCTGATGGCGCCGGGAACTCCAAAGAAAGAACCGCCGAATGTGCCAGGCGTCGTGGTGATGAAATCATCGATATTTTCAATGCCGTAACGCTCCATTGTGGTGTCACTGACAATGGAGATGGCGCGCGGGGTTTCAACGAGTGGCCGGTTTAGACCGAACACCGATCCCGTGTTCTTTTCTTCCATCAATCCGACCGGGTCGGTTTTCACGATGAGTTCATCGATCTGCCCGCCGGTGGTCTCTTGCGCCAACGCGCCTTGCGCAGCGAACGCCAAGATTGAGGCGCTGCCCATAAGAAGCGCCCGCGCTTTTGATACGCGCCGTAAAGATGTCACGCATGAGGTCGTAGTCATTTTGAAATCCCCCTAGTTTGGTAATTCTGAAGTTTGGTTTCTCGCCTATCAGTTAATCGTTTAACTGCGGCGTCATAAAAACGTTTTTCCCCGATAGCTTAATCGTTTAACAATTGTGCTGTGAGATCACATCTGTGTCAAGTCCAATGGAGAAAAAGGCGGAATGGCGGACTTAAGCCACTAATCCCCCACAAAGCGTGTTATAATTGCAACGCATTGCCCATTGATGCAAATTTCTCCCAGCCGCATTAATCTCACAATCGATTCAAAGATCCCCGCGACACCAGACGCATCTCCAAAGACATGTTCACGAGTGGGCCGCTTTCACCTGATATGCGCCGCACAAGAAGCGCGGCGGCCTCTTGCCCAAGTTTTGAAAAAGGTTGCCGGACGGTGGTCAATGCGGGAATGGAAAAGGAAGCCCAGGGGATATCGTCAAACCCAACCACCGACACATCTTTCGGTACGCGGCGGCCCAACTCATGCAACGCCCGAATGACGCCGATGGCGATAAAATCATTTCCGCAAACGATAACGGACACATCGAAATTATTAAGCTGGCGGCGAATTTCATCCGAAAGATCAATGGTAAAAGCATTTTCCACTTCCCAATCGATCTCAGCTTTTCCGGCAATGCGCTCAACAAACCCATCGCGTCTGCGCTGGGCGCTGGAAAGCGATTGCGGACCGACAATCATGCCGATATGACGGTGGCCTTGCGCAAGAACGTGGTCTGCAAGAAGGCCGCCGCCGGAATAATAGTCAGATGAGATTGTATCGTAATGCGGCAATGGGCGGTCGACCACCACAATGGGCACGTCTGCGCGATAATCAGACAAACTGTCATGCTCCGTCGCCGGGCACCAGACAATCCCCTCAACGCCGCGGCTGATAAAATCCTCAGCCCCCTCCCGCTCAACTTCCGTATCGCCCTGTGAATCCATCAAAAAAACGGCGTAGCCGGCGCCGCGCGCCGCGCTTTGGACGGATTGAGCCAGTTGAGGAAAGAAGGGGTTTTTGAGATCAGGCAGAATCAACCCGATTGAAAGCGTTTGGCCGGTACGCGTCGCCTTAGCGACATAATTAGCGCGGTACCCTAAGTCTTTTGCAGTCTGGCGAACGCGTTTTTGGACATCGGCGCTCACCGATCCCTTGCCGTTCAAAACATAAGAGACGGTAGCCGCAGTCACGCCGGCAATCTGCGCTATATCACGCAAGGTTGGACGGTTTCGGTAAGCGGAGTTAGCCATGAACTCTCTTTAACCCCCTGAATACCAACAAAAAAGCCTCGGGAACCATCTCGGCGCATCCCCAGTCCACCCGTTTCTCAGAGCGAACCGATGATTGACTTAAACGTTTAAGCCTTTTAGCTTCGCCGTTCAAGTTTAAGAGCTCATGAAGCTTAAGGATTATCTTCGTACAGCAGAAAGTTATGCCCCATGCGCATTGCAGTTGTCGGTAGCATTAATACGGACCTGACTATCAGGGTCCCTCATATCTCACAGCGTAACGAAACCGTTGTCGGAACGGGCGGTTATACGCTCGCCCAGGGAGGCAAAGGGGCAAACCAGGCCGTGGCCGCCGCTGTCGGCGGCGCGCGCGTCCATATGATCGGAAAAGTAGGCGCGGATGATTTTGGCGACCGCGCGATAGAAAGCCTAAAGGCGGCGCAAGTGAACTGCGATTACGTATCGCGCAGTTCAGAAGCCTCGACCGGGCTGGCGGCAATCCTTGTGGACGACCACGGCGATAATTCCATCTCTGTGGCGCCTGGCGCGAATGAACTTTTGGCGCCCGCTGATATCCGCGATGCGGAAAATGTTATCGCACAAGCGCAAATTGTCATGATTCAATTGGAAATTCCCATAGAAGCCGTCAATGAGGCCGTTCGGGTCGCGCACAAGAACGACACGCTGGTCATGCTCAACCCATCGCCCGCGCCCGCACGGCCGCTCGAGTGTTTGACGTCGGTTGACTATCTGCTGCCCAATGAAATTGAGGCCGAGGCGTTAACGGGCCTCTCGGCGCACTCCCTCACCGGCCCCGAAACGATGGCGTCGGCTTTGCTCAGCACAGGCGTGAAAAATGTCGTTTTAACTCTGGGCGCGCGGGGCTGTTTTATTGCCAACGCCGCAACCAAAGAATTCGTCACGCCTTATGAAGTCGCCGTCATCGACACAACAGGCGCAGGCGACGCCTTCAGTGGTTATTTGGCCATGTCCCTGGCCAAGGGCCTGTCATTCAAAGACGCCGCCAACACGGCGTCCGCCGCCGCTGCGCTGTCCGTAACGCGGCCCGGCGCCCGCACAAATTTACCAAATTGGCCGGAAGTCGAAGCGTTTATGACCGCTTGATGAGGCGCGCCCTCAGTCCGCGCGCTTTATGGGCGGGCGCATCATGGCGGACGCGACGATGATAACCAAAAGTAT
>JAJFIM010000160.1 GCA_021774995.1 Alphaproteobacteria bacterium
GCCACGTTGCCGAATCGCAAGATTGAGGTATACGGGCCACCGCCGACATCGGGCACCCGTGACGCCTTTGTTGAATTGGCTATGGAGGGTGGGTGCAAAAAATTTGGTTTTGTGGCGGCTCTGAAAAAATCAGATAAGAAAGAATACAAAAGACGCTGTCACACTATCCGCGAAGACGGCGCCTATATCGAGGCGGGAGAGAACGACAACCTGATTGTTCAGAAATTGGCGGCAAATAAAAAGGCGTTTGGTATTTTTGGCTTCAGCTATCTCGATCAAAACGCTGATAAGGTTCAAGGCAGCTTGATTGATGGGGCGGAACCCGTTTTTGAGAATATTTCCGATGGCGCCTACCCCGTATCCCGGCCCCTCTTCTTTTATGTCAAGGCTTCTCAGGTAGACCAAGTGCCTGGGATCAACGAATTTCTCGCGGAGTTCACCAGCGAATCCGCTTGGGGGCCTGAAGGTTATCTGGTCGATAAGGGTCTGATCCCCATGCCTGATGCGGAGCGCGCGTCGGGAGCCAAAAATGCCCGTGATCTTGGGTCCATGTGAATGATCGGGAAAGAACGACGCACTCATTCCGACGTCCGGGGAAATCCTCCCCGGACGCGGTCTTTTCAGGCAAGGGCCATCGAAAAAATCCTTTACGGCCTCTTGGTGATGAGTTCTGTCTTTGCCGTTTTGATTACGATCGGCATTGTTCTTTCTTTAGCTTTTGAAACCTTCCGTTTTTTTGAACAGGTTTCCTTTATTGAATTTTTCTTTGGTTTGGAATGGAGTCCGCAAACGGCGATGCGGGCCGATCAGGTTGGTTCGTCGGGAAGTTTCGGCATCGTTCCTCTTTTGGCGGGCACTGCGCTGATCAGCGTAATAGCGCTTGTTGTCGCCGGCCCGGTTGGCCTTTTCGCCGCGATCTATCTGGCAGAATACGCCTCGCATACTATTCGCGCTGTCGTGAAGCCTATTTTGGAGATTTTGGCCGGGATACCTACAGTGGTTTACGGGTTTTTCGCCGCGCTCGCGCTCTCCCCTCTGCTTCGAGGCGCGGGCGAGGCTGCTGGACTTGATATCTCATCGGAAAGCGCACTGGCGGCGGGAATTGCCATGGGAATAATGATTATTCCCCTTATTTCGTCGATCGCGGAGGATGTAATTTCCGCCGTTCCCCAATCATTGCGTGAAGGTTCTTACGGGTTGGGGGCCACTCAATCGGAAACAATTCGCAAAGTGGTTCTCGTCGCCGCTTTGCCGGGGATTGTGGGCGGTATGTTATTGGGCGCATCGCGCGCCGTTGGGGAGACAATGATTGTGGTTATGGCGGCGGGCCTGTCGGCCAATTTAACGGCTAATCCGCTGGAGGCGGTGACGACGATAACGGTCCAAATAGTGAGTCTTCTAACTGGAGATCAAGAGTTTGAAAGCGCTAAAACCCTATCAGCGTTTGCCATGGGTTTTACTCTATTAATTCTTACACTGATAATGAATATGGCCGCAATGCATATTGTCAATAGATATCGGGAAAGATATGAGTAAGAAGTTATCGACATCATCGAATATAGACGCGCGCGTTTCGGTCGGTTTGAATAAGCGCTATAGAGCGGAAAAGCGAATGCGCGCTTATGGATTGACGGCCATTCTTTTGGCACTGATGTCGCTTGCGGTCCTTTTGGTATTTGTTGTTTCAATTGGCCGGACGGCGTTTGAGCAAACGATTATCCGGCTCGATGTTTCTCTTGAGGAATCGATTATCGATCCCGGTGGCGCGCGGGACGGGGAGTCTTTGAGGCGGGGTGATTTTCAGGGTCTTATTCGGAAAAGTTTGAGAGACCTTTTCCCCGATGTGGCGAGCCGTCAGGATAAACGGCGGCTTTATAAACTGATCAGCGCCGGGGCGCAGTATGAGCTGCGCGATCAAGTGATGGCGCGCCCAGAAATGATCGGGTCTGTTCAATCACTGTGGGTGCTGGGCTCCAGCGATGCGGATATGTGGCAAAAAGGAAAACTTGGGAATGAAACGGTAGATGGCGCTGGGCGGCTGAATGCGCAGCAGATAAAGTGGTTGCAAACGCTTCGCGATAAAGACCGTATCAAGACGCAATTCAACAAAATGTTTTTTAGCAAGGGCGATTCGCGAGAACCTGAACTGGCGGGAATTTGGGGGGCGGTGGTCGGCGCCTTCTTATCTCTGTCCGTCACGCTCATACTTTCCTTTCCTCTGGGTGTGCTCACGGCAGTGTATTTGGAGGAATTAGCGCCCAAAAACCGATGGACGCGTCTGATCGAGGTCAATATCAATAATCTTGCTGCGGTTCCTTCAATTATTTTTGGGCTGTTAGGCTTAGCGGTTTTTTTGAATTTCTTTGGATTTCCTCGCTCCTCTCCTTTGGTGGGCGGCATGGTGTTGTCATTGATGACATTGCCGACCATTGTGATCGCGGCGCGCGCTTCCCTGCAATCCGTACCGCCTTCGATACGGGAAGCGGCATTGGGCATTGGCGCCAGCCCCCTTCAGGTGATTTTTCACCATGTCGTGCCGCTCGCTTTGCCTGGCATGCTAACGGGAACCATCATCGGCATGGCCCAGGCTCTGGGCGAGACGGCGCCGCTTTTGATGATCGGAATGCTGGCTTTTGTGGTTGATATTCCTCAAGGGTTCGTCGATTCAGCTTCCACACTGCCGGTTCAGGTGTATCTTTGGGCCGACAGCGCTGAGCGCGGGTTTGTTGAGAAAACCGGTGCGGCAATCATGGTTCTCTTGGCCTTTTTAGTTGTCATGAACAGTATTGCTATTTTTATCCGCCACAAATTCGAGAGGAAATGGTAGGAACATGCACATGGACGCCAACATCTCAGCCGCTCTTGGCGGCCCCGCCGATGAAAGCGCCCCAGGCGCAGGGATTCCCACCGGCAATCTGGCGAAAATATCAGCCAGACACATTAATGTGTATTACGGGGAGAAACAGGCCCTTCAGGATATCAATCTCCATATTCCCGACAGACGGGTGACGGCGCTGATAGGCCCCTCCGGGTGCGGCAAGACAACATTTTTGCGCTGTATTAACCGTATGAATGATCTCATACCCTCATGCCGTATTGAGGGTGATCTGATGATCAATGGTGATGATATATACGCCAAGGGCGTCGATGTGGTGTGTTTGCGCGCCCGCGTGGGGATGGTGTTTCAAAAGCCAAACCCCTTTCCCAAATCCATTTTTGATAATGTGGCGTATGGCGCACGTATTCATGGCCTTGCGAATAAAGGACCGGACCTTGATAATTTAGTCGCAAGGAGCTTAGAGCGTGCGGGATTATTTGCCGAAGTCAAAGACAGATTGTTAGAGCCGGGAACCAGCCTCTCGGGCGGACAGCAACAGAGATTGTGTATCGCGCGCGCAATTGCGATTAAGCCCGAAATCATCTTGATGGATGAGCCCTGTTCGGCGCTCGACCCTATTGCAACGGCGAGGATTGAAGAGTTGATCGATGAGTTGTCGCAAAATTTTACAATCATCATTGTGACCCATTCGATGCAGCAGGCGGCTCGGGTTTCTCAAAGGACAGCTTTCTTTCACATGGGGTCAATGGTGGAAGATGGGGATACGGAAGAAATATTCAGCACGCCCGTTGATGAGCGCACCAAAGCGTATATCACGGGACGAATTGGGTGAGGACAGACAGATGGAATCTGAACATATCGTCAAATCTTTCGATAAAGACCTGGCAAGTCTAGATCATGGCATCGCTCAAATGGGTGGTCTGGTTGAAATGCAATTGGCGCAGGCGTTGGATTCGCTTGTCAGACGCGATGTGGACTTGGCGCGCGAGGTGGTTGCCAAAGACAGTCAGATCGACGCTATGGAAACCGATATTCATATGCGTGCTGTGCGGCTCTTAGGATTGCGGCAGCCCATCGCCAGTGATTTGCGCGAAGTGATCGCCGCGTTCCAAACGGCGAGTGAACTTGAGAGAATTGGAGATTATGCGCGTAACATCGCTAAACGAACAACGGCATTGAACAAATTGCCTCCTATTGGGTCCGCCGCGCAGAGCATTGTTCGCATGGGCGGTGTGGTTCAAAGCATGATCAAGGGCGTGCTAGATGCATATCAAACGCGAGATACGTCTCTTGCGGACGATGTCCGCAAAAGGGATCAAGAAGTTGATCAATTGCATACCAGTCTGTTTCGGGAGCTTTTAACTTATATGATGGAAGACCCGCATATAATTACAGCATGTACGCACTTATTGTTCATTTCAAAAAATGTTGAGCGGATGGGAGATCACGCCACCAATATTGCTGAGCATATTCATATGATTGTTTTTGGGCATGATCCAGAACAAGAACGACCCAAGGAAGATCAATCTTCATTCACGGTTATAAATGCGCCCGAGGACGATTCATCAAAAGGTTAATCTGTATCCATGAAACCGCTTATTTGTATTGTTGAGGATGAACTGCCGCAGGCGGAATTGCTACGGTATAATTTTGAAAACCAAGGCTTTCACACTCTGACGGTGGGAGATGGCCTTGAAGCCCTGGAACGCATTGAAGATGAACTTCCCGATGTGGTGGTGTTGGACTGGATGCTGCCGGGTCTTTCCGGCGTTGAAATTTGCCGGAAGATTCGCCAGCAAAAAGAAATAAAACACATTCCCATCATCATGCTGACGGCGCGCGGCGAAGAAGGAGACCGCATTCGCGGACTCGAGGTGGGGGCGGATGATTATGTTGTCAAACCCTATTCACCCAAAGAATTGGTTGCCCGTGTGCGGGCGCTTTTGCGCCGATCTAAAAGTGTTGATGGAGAGGAGTTTCTTGAATATGCGAATGTCGTCATGGATCTGAGCGCGCACAAGGTGACCCGTGGAGGGGAGCCCGTTCACTTGGGGCCTACGGAATTTCAATTGTTGCGGGTGTTTTTAGGCCGTCCAACCCGGGTTTTTTCACGCGAAAATTTACTAGATAAGGTTTGGGGCCGCGATGTTTATGTTGAAGACAGGACGGTTGACGTTCATGTCGGGCGTTTGCGAAAAGCGCTCAATCTGGTCAAAGGCCCCGAACTTATCAGGACCATTCGCGGCGTCGGATACTCCATAGACCAAGATGCGCAGTAGCACTGACAAATTGTCTCACTTGGCATTTGGAGTTTAGCCCCATAAGTTGTCGTTGAATAATTTCCATCAGAACGTCAATCAATTAAAGGGGCGCCAATCACATGCCGACGAGTTTTGTTTCACTTCTCATGATGCTTTTTGCTATTGTCAGCGCCCTGATTGGCCTCAATCAGGAAGGTTACGCCGCCCACGGCCTGGAAGTGGATGCAGGGGAATATGCGGTTAATCTTTATCATACGGCTGCAAAATATTTAATGTGGCATGTCTTTGGTCTGATATTCTTGGCTCTACTCTATGATCGCTGGGTTGATTTGCGCACGCGCGTTCTGATTGGCCTAGCGGCGTTAACTTTTGCACTTGGCATTGTGACCTTTAGCGGAGGCATGTACCGCGTGCCTTTCGGGGGTACGCTTGGGCCCGTGATTTTTGGCGCCGTGGCTTTTATGGTGGGTTGGGGGCTTATGGGGCTTGGGGTCATCAGTGGGTGGTGGGCGGGACGGGCGGCGTCATCCTATTCTTGATTGGACCGACTTAAGACCCGCTTCTTATACTTCCTTTCAATCAGCCATGAGATCCCCCGATTCATTGAGGGTTTTTCACGCTACAGAGTATCTCAAGGGGTGATCATTCAGGGATCCTCAACAAAGAAATTATTCCCAAAGAGAAAAAACGCGGATATACAGCTAGCTCCTGATAATGTGTTCACTGAAAAAAGGGGCTCTTGATGACAATGGAAAGCGCGCGTCCTGCTGGGATGCTCAGTCATTTGACGGACCAGCCGAAGGGCATCTATCTGCTTTTCACTGTCGAGATGTGGGAACGCTTCAGCTTTTACGGCATGCGGGGAATGTTGGTTCTATTCTTGACCAGCGCTACTCTGCAATCCGGTTTCGGGTGGTCCAGCGCCAAAGCACTGAACCTCTATGGCATTTATGTCGGATTGGTTTATCTCACGCCGTTATTAGGCGGTTATCTGGCGGATCACTGGCTGGGGCATCGCCGGGCGGTGATCTGGGGGGCGGTGCTCATGGCGATCGGCCATTTTTTGATGGCCGGCCCTGCTTTGATCCCAATCTTATTTTCCGCTGTCTATGGCCTTCCCGTTGAACAGGTTTTTCAGAATGCGGGTGTTGAGCTGGGTGTGTTGAATATGACGCCATCCATTAGTCAAGCATTGCAGACTGAACTGGCTGGAACTTTGACTGCGGCCGCTGCGGATGCAAGTGCGCAGCCCCTTGAATGGGCCTATCTTTTCACAGGGTGGAGCTTTTATTTTGCCATCGGTTTCATTATTCTTGGCAATGGCCTGTTTAAACCCAATATGACGACACTTGTCGGCGGACTTTATGCACCCACCGATTCGCGCAGGGACAGCGGCTTCACTATTTTTTATATGGGCATTAATCTCGGCGCCTTTTTGGCCAATCTCACCGCGGGCACAGTCGGCGCGCTCTGGGGGTGGCATTATGGCTTCACCATAGCCGGTTTTGGGATGCTCGCCGGGCTTCTGTTTCTCATGAAGTTTCAATCCCGTTTTTTAGGGGATATTGGCTTGGAAGCCCCGCATAAGAAAAGCAAGCGCGATGGCTTGAGAAAAATCAAACTCACAGCGATTGAGCGCAAACGGATTTTGGCGATCCTGGTTTTTGGTCTTTTTTCCATTGTCTTCTGGACGGGATTCGAACAAGGCGGGGGTTTGCTGAACCTCTATGCTGAGAATAAAGTAGATAGAAATATTGCCGGGTTCATTGTGCCAACGCCATGGTTCCAATCATTGAATCCCATGTTCATCATCTTTTTTGCGCCCATGATCTCAGCTTTGTGGATTGGTCTCAGCGCAAAGGGACGCGATCCATCCACCCCGCATAAATTTGCCTTGGCGTTGACGCTGATGGGGCTGGGATTTGTTTGCATGATAGTGTCTGCGCGTGAGTGGTCCGCCACGGGAAGTACGCATATGATTTGGCTGGTGGCTGCATATCTTCTTCATACATTGGGGGAGCTGTGCATCAGTCCGGTGGGATTATCTCTGGTCAATCGCTTAGCTCCTGAGCGCATGGCGTCGCTGATGATGGGGGTTTGGTTCCTGTCATTTTCGGCGTCAGGCTGGCTTGCCGGTATTGTCGGCGCCATGGCGGAATCTGTGTCGGAGCTGACGGTATTCACCGGTTTAACAATTGCCAGTTTTGCCGCCGCCCTGATCATGGCGGCGTTAAATAAACCCCTCAAATCAATGATGCATGAGGGTGAGAAACTCACCTGAAGTCTAAGGCAAAATTTCAAGAGACATAAAAAGGGGGTGCTGAGCGCACCCCCTTTTCGTTGATAGCGTCAGAGAAAACGGCGTCTTAACGCGCCGCCATTTTCAGAGAGGATTGATGCTCCTCTCCATCGCGCAGATAGCGCAATTCAACCACATCGCCTGGTTCAAAAGTTTTAAGCGAGTCGGAATAGGCCTGAAGGCCATCGATCGCGTTGTCCCCAAGCTGAATGATCACATCGCCCGCTTTGAGCCCGGCCGCTTCAGCAGGCGAGTCTTCCGATACGCTGGAACGCTAGACGCCTGCGCCGCTAAAGGTAAAGTCTGGAACCGTACCGGTGCTGACTGTGCGCGCCTTTCCCGGTCCTTGGCCGGCAGGCGCTGCGACTGGCGTGGTTCCTTTGAAGGTAAGAGGCTCCGCCCGTTCAGACAGATATTGGATGGCTTCCCGGGCGATGGATGCGACTTTCACCATGCCCGCCGGGTCTATTTTGTCCGCCGTATCGCTGGGGCGGTGATAATCGCCATTCGTTCCGGAGAAGAGTTGTACTGCCGGTACGCCTGCTTCGTCAAAAGCGACATGGTCGCTCGCATTCACTACATTGCTCACAATTTCCGTCTTCACCCCAGTGACGGCCGTGGCTCCCATAAAGATGAATTGCCATTCCTTCGCGCTCGGCGCGCCAAAAACAACGACGGGATTGTCTCCAAGGCGCCCGACAGTATCAAGATTAACATTGCCGATGATCTTTCTGGCCGGAAATTGGTTCTCGTTCTTGACATAGTACCGCGACCCTAAAAGGCCGGATTCTTCACCTGTGAACGCGGTAAACACGATGGAGCGTTTAGGCTCTAGATTCTGGCTCAAGTTTTTGGCCAGTTCCAGCATAACGGCAACGCCGCTGGCGTTATCATCCGCACCAGGATGAATCATGCCTTCATTCCCGCTGCGTACGCCCGGCCATCCATGCCCCAGATGATCGTAATGAGCGGAGACGACCACGGATTGATCAGCCCAACCAGCATTTGCGCCGGGAAGCACCGCGACGACATTCTTTATCATCACTTCCCGTTGGTCTTCCCCCGTTTTGGCGGTGAGGCTCTGGAAATAAGTGCCGTCATCTCCTGCGGGCTCTAGGCCATATTCCTTGAATTTTGCGGCAATGTAGTCAGCGGCCAGATCAATCCCCGCACTACCCGGCCCACGGCCTTCCATTTCCGGCGCAGCCAGCGTGGTGACGTGCGCGGCCATGCCCTCACCAGAGAAAACAGGCGCAAGTTCGGCCAGCGCCGGTCTTTTCGCCAATTCAACATTGCTCGATTCGTCAGACAGAGACGCCATCAAGGGCGTGTTCACAACCGGCCACTCCCCTTTGGCCACATTAGTGGGTTCAGCGCCGGTGAAAGCAAGATAGCTGTATTTGCCGTAATGGGGCAGTTTGCGCGCCAAGCCTTCCACGGCGTCCAGGCGGTCAGCGGTTAACCACACCACGGCGGCTTCTGGATTCCCCGGATTTCTGACGGTAATGATGAAGCTGTTATTGTCGGCGGCAAGCTCAGTTCCCTTGAAGCGCACGGCGTCATCTTTGATTTCAACATCATAGTCCTGCACGCCGGTTGTGATAACGTCTTTAAACCGGTTGTCCCAACCCAGCACCCACACCGCTTTGTCTGTGGGCAGCGCATCAATGTCTGCGTCAGTGACAACTTCAACTTTGCCGCCCTGCTCGGACGCCCATAAAGTGCTGAGTGCGTCGTAACGGGCGCGGCGGTCCGCGTCGGCGTTCGCGGGGAGGACCAGCAATATTTGATCAGCCCCAAACATTTTAGACAGAGACGGCGGGACTTCGCTGTAGTCAAGACGGCGAAAGAGATCGAATTCCGGGTCGACAACAACACTCAAAGGAGTGTCGTCAAGGTTAAGCGTAAAACTCTGCATCTTTTCAGACATGGCGACTTTATGAACCACGGCGCTGTCCTTGGTGTAGACGGCGACGGGGATATCCACTTCGTAAGCGCCTCCCTTTTGGGTTTGCGCGATATCAAAGCTCAAAGCATATGCGTCACCGTTTTTCTGAACTTTTGTATTTTGAAGCTCAAGCACCAGCGAGCCTGTACGCTTGACCCATTGATCGAAAAATGTCGTGAGGTCTTTGCCGGACACTTTTTCGAATGACTTGCGAATATCGTTAAATCCCGCCGTCTTAAATTTGTTGTCGCGGTAGAAAGTTTGAAACCCCCGCACGAACATGTCATCGCCGACGGTTTCGCGCAGCATGTTCCAGGTCATGGAGGATTTGCCGTAGCCCACCGCTTCGCTTGGCGCGTTATAACGCGAGCGAAATTGGGTGAGGGGAAAATCATTGCTTTCATCAACGTAATCAGTATAGCGCTGCAAAATGGACCGGCGATATTCCGCGCCTTGTTGGCGCTGCTCGGCGACCAACTGATCCGCCATATAGGCGGTTAGACCCTCGCACCAATTACCCGTTTCAAAATCCACAAAGACGCCATTGCCCCACCAATTGTGCAGCAATTCATGAGGGTAGGACGAATGCAAAATAAACGGAAAGCGGATGATCTCGGAGCCCAGCAGAGTGAAGCTCGGCATGCCGTATCCGGTTTCCCAATAATTTTCGACCAGGGCAAATTTCGAATAGGGATAGGGGCCCACCAGATTGCGGTACATCTCAAGATATTGCGCTGTGGTTTCAAGATAGGTGTTGGCAAGAGTGGGATCGGGTGTGCGTAGGAAAGCCATCGCTTCCACCGCGCCGACCGTATATGAGTATTCGGTGAATTCCGCCGCGATGAGATAGATTTCTTCCGTCGGCGAATCAACGGCCCACGTGTCGAGATGGGCGTTGTCTTTGTCTTGGCTTTGCGTGCGTTCACCCTGACTGACCGACCGCCAACCTGCCGGCAGTGAGACGCTGATATCGTAAGTGATCATTTGGTCTTGCACGTAAGGCGCCCAGAATGTGGACCCGGCCAGATAGATCCCGCGCTCATCAATAAGGCCGGGGGATTGGGAGAACCCACGGGCGTATTCCGCGCCCAATTGCAAAATGGGGTTATGGATTTTTCCCCCAAGTGACAGGGTAAAAATGGCGTCGCCGGTATCGTCCAAGCCATTGACCCGGTAAACATTAACTGTAACGGAGGCGCGCGGATCGTCATTGTCTCGGTCAATACCGACATCGGCCGCCTTCGCGTCTTCTTCCATAAGGGTGAGCGTAATGCCGGGGCTCATCGAGCGCACAGCCAGATCTGCATTTAGCTTTATGAGGGTCTCACCGTCTCTCAGGGCGCTCGGAATGACGATCTCATCCGTTGCTGTTATACGAGATGTTTGAGGGTTCAGCGTGATGTCCATCGCATGGTGGATGGTTGCTTCGTCGGCCCATATCGGGGTGGAAAGCAACAGGCCGCTGACAAAAGCGATGATTGATAAGCCGTTTCTCATGTTTACCATAAATCCTTGATTAAGGTTTTTCGCGCAAAGTTAGTGGGGTGAGTATCATTTATGCTTCGGGTATTATTAAGGGTTGCGAAGCCGCGGTCTTCAAAGGGCAAGTTCGGCGCCTCGATTTAAGTTGTATATGGTAATTCAGCCGACAGAGAAAAATGTTCCTTGGATTCGGGAAAATCGAATATATTTTCTACCTGTTGTGAAAAAGGGAATATATTTGGGTGGATATTTCCATGACTTTGGCGGTAAACTAAATGTTACATCGCCGCAAGAGGTTCTTGC
>JAJFIM010000017.1 GCA_021774995.1 Alphaproteobacteria bacterium
CGATTCCAGCAAAAAGTGCTGAAATATTTATTGAATGGTTTTTGTGTATGCCCCCAGCGATCATGCTTATCAGCCATCTTCCAAATGAAATAAAGTGGCCAGCCCCAGCAACAGGGCTATGATTGTTGGCGACCATGCCGCCAACGGCACGGGCAGGCTGCCCGATATGCCAAGTGCGAAAGACAAATCAGTCACAAAATAGAGGACAAAACCCGCTAAAACTCCCGCTATCAGCATTTTACTGACGCCCCCAAGTCGCGTGAATCGTAATGATACGGCCGCTGCTATGAGGACCATCGCACATAGAAGAATGGGCGTCGATAGAATTGAATGCCAATGCAATCGATGCCGTCTGGCCGAAAACCCAGCTTCTTCAGCTATTTTGATAAAACCAGGCAAATCCCAAAATGATATTGTGTTAGGCGAAGCGAAACTGTCCTGAATCTGAGTTTGAGTTAGGGTGGTGTCCAGTCGGTAGGCCTGATGGAATTCACTTCCCTTGTCAAGAGTGGTAACCGTCGCCTCCGAGATGTCCCAATACCCATTTTTGAGAGTTGCAGACTTAGCGTCAATGCGCCCATACCATTTGTCGTTATTTTCATAAAGAAAAATGATGACATTTTGTAGTTGGGCGCCACTTGCTTGAATGCTTGTCGCATGAATAACGGATTGGCTGCTTTGGTCTCCTTGCCGCAGCCAAAGTCCCTCCGAAGACACCTGTAAGAGACTTTGTTTTCCGGTGTTATAGCGTGTCTGCAAGCGCTCAAATTGCGAGTAAAGTGATGACGAAGCTTGGTCATATACGGTGACCACAAATATGCCTGAAAGAGCCGCAATGATTACGGCCGGGCCCAAAAATTGCCAGACAGAGAGTCCCGCCGATCGAACCACAACCAATTCATGATTTTTCGTCAACCGAGTCAGGGAGAACATAGCGCCGAACAAAAATGCAAAGGGGAGAATTTTTTGCATAAGGTGGGGTAATTTAAAAAGAGACATCATCAACGCGGCTGAAAAGGACGCACGCCCTTTGCCGACGACATTGCGTAGCATCTCCACAACGTCGATCAGATAGGTAAGTCCCACTAGGATGGCCAAAACAATCCCCACTCCGGCGAGGAATTGCATGCTGAGGTAGCGGGAAAGGGTCCAGGAGAGAGACAAAATAATTTCTTTCTAATGCCCTTGCGCTGCAATCACGGTTTTGCGATTCGACCACGGCTTTGGCGATGTCTGATCGCGCAGCAACATTGTACATATGGCGATAACGGCGAGAGGAAAGACATACATATAAATTGCCATAATAGGCGATTGCGAGGCAAGGCTTTGCAAGCCAAACCCGGTCAGGCGAACCATGAGGCCTAAAGCTAAAGCTAGAGTGATTCTAAGTGAGTAGCCATGTCGGCTAAACCCAGCCTTAATAATGGCGCATAGCGCGATCATGACCAGTGAAAAATTGTAGAGAGGAGAAACCAATCTGTTATGCCCTTCAGCATAGAGCCGGTTGATGTTTTTTCGAACCCACGCTTTTTTCATATCAGGCCGGAAAAGCTCGTGAAGGTAACGCTCACTGAGATCCCTGAGTATTGCTTTTGTACTTTCACTGTAGGGCGCTAGGTCTAGGATATATTCATCAAAGAAGAGAAGAGATAGCTTGCCGTCTGTTGAGAGTTGTTGAATGCTCCCCTTCTCCATAATGAGTCTGGGACCCTCAGAGGTGTTCATGAATTGTCCCTTCTCGGCTAAATATGTTGTCGGGTCTTCTGATTCTTTATTGACGTGAACCAAAAGCCCGCGCAACTCGCCTGTCTTGAGGGTTTCTCTATTATAAACCGTCAGTCCCTTGCTTGGATTGGTGAAGCTACCGTCACGAATGAGGGATGTGGCCAGATCTGCGCGAATTTCATAAACCATATCTTTCATCGCGCGATAACCAGCGGGCATAAGGTACAGGTTTAGGATCAAGGTTATGAGCGCCGCCCCGGCTGCGACAAGCAGGATGGGTCTGGCGATAGCCCAAATACTGACGCCGGCAGACCACAAAATAACCAGCTCACTATCAATTGAGAGCCTGTGCAAAGCGTATAGCGTCGCGCAAAAAGTAGCGAAAGGAATGATGACGGTCAGCAGACTTGGAAAAATATACAGAGTCACAAGAAAAAAGGTTCCGGCCGATTGATGGCGGTTTACGACAAGATCTAGCATTTGCAGTGACTGAGTGAGCCATACAATGGCCGCGAGAACCAAGATGAAGATCAATAGCGGTATCAAGGTTTGGCGTAAAAGATATTTAGAAAGACTGCTCATAGACTTAAGGCTGCTCATAAACCCGTCAGGTTAGTCCGTGGGTGTGTAATATTTCTGCGAGGGGCGGCCCCGAGACTATATGGTTTGGGAGATATTGAAAACACGCTTGTTATCTGTGTATGTGTTTTTATCAATCGTAATGCTCTGATGGGCCGGACAAAAAAGGGCTTTTGTAGGTTAGAATGCGCCTTGCGGGCTGGATTGTTGAGGCTGATGATCATACCCTCACTCATTAGGGATTCTTGTGGTGAAGACGCTATTCGCCATGCCGTCTTTGACCAGCCTTCTGAAATCAGCCAATCAGGTCATAATCATTTCTAATGTAGAGGAAAAAGTATGCAAATCACCTTTGCGAAAGCCGTAATGCCGCAAGCGGGACATGTGGTCTTTTTGGTTGCTGAAGGGGCAAAACTCTCAGGAATCCTCTCAACGCTTAATAAAAAATCGAAGGGGCAGGTGAGTCGCGCCATAAAAGCCGGTCATTTTAAAGGAAATGCCGGCCAGTATATGGCGCTGGCGGCCCCGGCTGGAACGCGGCTCGCCAAAGTCGTTCTCTACGGGATTGGAAAAAAACCTGAGAATCTCTCTGCTAAGTCCTTTGAGGATATTGGTGGGCGCTTGAGCGCGCGTCTGGCTTCCGATGGGGTGAAAGCGGCCACCGTTATTATTGAATCCGTTAAAGGCGGCGCGCTCCAGGAAGAGGAGGTGGCGGCGGCCCTGGGCATGGGGGCGTTGCTCCGCAGCTATCGCTTTCTCCATTACAAAACAAAAACCAAGGGTGCGTCCAAACCATCGCTTTCAAAACTGACCATGGCGACGGTTGATCCGGTGGCGGCGCGCAAATTGTTCCGTCCGATGCATCAAGTCGCTGATGGCGTGTTTGTAACCCGCGACCTGGTTTCAGAACCGGCAAATGTCCTCTTTCCGGGAGAATTCGCAAACCGCGCCAAGCATCTCGCCGATCTGGGCGTCAAAGTTGAAATTCTCGGTGAAAAAAAGATGGCCGAACTCGGGATGGGCGCTCTCCTGGGCGTGGGCCAAGGCAGCGCCAGGGAATCGAAATTAGTAACTATGGTCTGGAACGGGTCCGAAAATACGAAAGCCAAACCCATTGCGCTGGTGGGCAAGGGGGTCACATTCGACACGGGAGGGATTTCCATCAAACCCGCCGCCGGCATGGAGCAAATGAAGTGGGATATGGGCGGCGCCGGCGCTGTAACGGGTGTGATGCACGCATTAGCCGCGCGCAAAGCAAAAGCGCATGTCGTTGGCGTTATCGGCTTGGTTGAAAATATGCCCAGCAGTACGGCCCAACGTCCTGGAGATGTGGTGACGTCACTCTCCGGTCAAACTATCGAAGTCATCAACACGGATGCGGAAGGCCGCCTGGTGTTGGCGGATGCTCTTTGGTACACGCAAGACGCGTTCAAGCCACAATTGATCATTGATCTGGCCACTTTGACAGGTGCTATCATGGT
>JAJFIM010000161.1 GCA_021774995.1 Alphaproteobacteria bacterium
ACGGATTGCCTCTGTTGGACCCTGGCATCATGCCGATTGGTTCTCCAGCCAATAATCTATCCCCAACTTGGCCGTAAATAACCGCCATTCCCGATAACAACATATGATATCCCTCACCGGCTTCAATGAGCAAGAGTTGCGGTCGGTTTAAAAAGGGACCGGCAAACACAATTTCGCCATCGAAAGGCGTGACCACTTGGGCTTGTTTACGCGTTGCAATTGTGAGTCCATCCGATTTTTGGCCCTGGATGTCGGTGTCGCCATACCGAACCATAATGCGCCCCGATGCGGGGAGCTGAAGGTTTCCTTTTGCCTGGCTGAACCTTTTAAGGGGCGTTGAGAGGGTTGCCATATCTCTTAGGTTGTGTTCAAGCCCTTCCCTCGCCCCGCCCGGCGGTAAGGCTGTCCGTAAGGCAAGGCTTTCTTTGCCTGGTTTTTTGGCAATTTTCGGTATTTTCTGACCAAGTGTGACGATCAGACCTTTCAGGCTTGAGATCTCGCGGGCTATTTCCTGAATGCGTGAAGCGCCCTGCATCATCTCAGCTTCAGCCATGTTCTGCTGGTCCATTTTTTGTGCAAGAAGGGTTTCAATTTGGCGCCGCTCTTCCCCCAGGGCTATTTCAGAGCCTGCAATAGCGGCTTGTTTTGCAATAATGCTCTGCCGCAGATTTTGCAGATTTTTCAAATTAGTGGCCAATGTTTGTGCTTGTGTAATTACTTCCGGGATTAAATCATCCAGCAAAATGGCGCTGCGCACAGCATCCACGGCGCGGTCTGGGGTGACCAGGAGGGCGGGGGGCCGGCTGCGTTCAAGGCTTTGCATCGCGCCCAGAAGCTTTCCAAGTTTTGTGCGTTGATTCTCTAAATGTTCAGCGGACTTTTGTTCTTGCGCCAGCAAAGCGTTAAGCTGTTGCTCTGAGGAGCTGAGCGCATCTTCTAGATGTTTGGCGCGCAGAGCTGTATCCTGGAGGCGCCCCTGCAAAGCGTCCGATTCTTGTCGCAAACGGTCGGCCTCAACTTGCCGCGCCGCCTGTGCCGCCTCCGCAGCCTCCATGTCTACTTCAAGTTGTTGGGTCTGCGTGTTCGGGCTATTTTCTAATGCTGAATTTTGCGCCAAAGCGCCACTGCACCCTATGATCGCCCCTATGCCAAGAAGCGCCGATAGATGTGCGGCTTTTGAGTTTGATTGGATCGCCCATCCCGTCATATTTACTAAAATTCCATCAGAAAATTGCCCAAAGCCGCCTTTGCCGTCCGGCAACGTCGTTCACGGATACCTCCACCCCGTGGGGGTTAATTTAGTGTTAACAAGAAAACGGCTGACTTCCAAGACGGCCTGGAAAAGTGCGGAAACCAATAAGAAGACTGTCGCGGACTAACCTCTATTCGCGATGATAAGGGTGCCCGCTTAAAATAGACACAGCGCGATATATCTGTTCAGCCATCATCACCCGAATCAAAAGGTGCGGCCAGGTGGCCGGTCCCAGTGAAATCGTTTCGGCGGCGCCATCACGCACAGCCCGCCCATGGCCGTCTGGTCCGCCAATGAGGAACATAAGGTCCTGAACGCCTTGATCTCGTTTATCCGCAATGTTTTCAGCGAAGCTGCGGCTGGACATAGCGCGCCCCTTTTCATCAAGCGCTATAAGTGTTGCGGTTTTAGGCGCGGCTTGCACAAGTTTATGCGCCTGCCAATCTCGTCCTTTTGCGCCTGGAGGGCTTTTGCGATCATCTATTTGGATTAATGTAAAACTGGTCACGCCTACGCTTAAGCCGGCGGAGCGAATAAGGTCAGTATAATGATTGAAAAGACCTTCTAACGGCCCGCGTTTTTGGCGTCCGATGGCGCCCAAAATGATGCGCATATCAAAGGGCCTTCTGTTTAGGCGTTGATTTTAGTGTCGCAATGCTGCGTTCTCAACCGGCCTCAGTTCACCTGAAGCGAGTCTGGGGTGCGCGTCCCCCACATTTTTTCCAGATTGTAAAATCCTCGTACTTCGGGTTTAAAAATATGTACGATCACATCGCCCGCATCAATAAGCACCCAATTGCAATGAGGCATGCCTTCAATCCGGCACCTGCCATAACCTTCTTGTTTGAGAAAGCGCAGCAGATGATCGGAGATGGCCGAGACATGGCGGTGCGAACGCCCACTTGCGATCACCATATGATCGGCAAGGGTGGTCTTTCCTGATAAATTTATGGAAACAATTTCTTGGGCTTTGTCATCGTCAAGACAATTGAGAATTAATTCAATCAATTTACCATGACGCCTGATTTCTTGAGTGTTGTGCTCATCGGCTTCAGGGGCCGCACTATGCGTGGACAGGGGAATTTCTCCATTTTCACTGCGCTGTTTTATCATTTTAAGTCAGGGTTGTTCTCATGAACCGCTACTGCCGTCATTGACGCCAAGGGCGCCTCTTGAACCAGCAGGCTCTGACCAGATGACACCTGCATAGCATATCCGGCGCGGATTTTCCAATTGCTCTCCGGGCCTATTTGCAATGGCGTGTGAATTATGGTTAAAGCATTGCTTCCAATAGATAAATGCTGAAGAGTTTTTGCGGGTCGGTCCATACTGTTCTGTCCCGCCAGCCCACTGATGCGGCCATTTCAGTGAAATCCGCAATGCTGTATTTGTAGGAGCTTTCCGTGTGTAGCGTTTCGCCTTTCGCAAACGAGAACTCTTCTTTGCTCACAAAAATAGACTGAGCGCGCATGCTCTTCAGGTGCATTTCGATTCGACCTAAAGCCGTATTATAAAAAGCGATATGCTCAAATGCATCCGCGTCTATGTCGGCCCCTAATTCGTTTTTCATGCGTGTCAGGATGTTTTTATTAAACGCCGCGGTGACCCC